>JBILLY010000144.1:0-8640 GCA_044375835.1 Opitutaceae bacterium | reverse complement strand
TCAGCGCGGACGCGGCGGAACTGCCGGCGATCTTCGCGCAGGAGACGGTGTCGATCGCGCGTTCGGCCTTCGTGAAGGAGCCGACGGGGACGCAGGGCACGCCGGGTTGGGCGGAAATCGCGGCGCGCGCGCCGGCGTGGCCGAAGACGATCGACGGCTACAACCTCAGCTACCTGAAACCGGGGGCGACGGCGGCGCTGGTGACGACGGACGAGTATGCGGCGCCGCTGGTGGCGACCTGGCAGCGCGGCGCGGGGCGGACGGCGGCGGTGTCGTTTCCGCTCGGCGGCGAGCAGTCGGCGCAGGTGCGCGCGTGGGCGGGTTACGGGGATTTCGTGCAGACGCTGGTGCGTTGGCTGGCGGGCGAGGATGCGCCGGCGGGACTGGCCCTGCGGACGACGCTGGAAGGCGAACGCCTGACGCTGGAACTGCTCCACGACGAGACGTGGTCCGCGCGGATCGCGCAGACGCCGCCGACGGCGACGATCGCGGAAAGCGGAGGCGGCGCGGCGGCGGCGACGCGGCCGGTGGTGTGGGAGAAGATGGAGCCGGGGCGATTCCGCGCGGGCGTGGACCTCGCGCCCGGCCGGGTGACGCGCGGGGCGGTGCGGGTGGGCGCGGCGGGGTTGCCGTTCGGCCCGCTGGGGGCGGCGGGCGCGGAGGAGTGGGCGTTCGACCGGAGCCGGGTGACGGAGTTGCGGCAACTCAGCGCCCGGAGCGGCGGGCAGCAGCGGCTCGATCTGGCGGAGATCTGGCGGGCGCCGCGGCCGGCGACGTGGCGTCCGGTGCGAGCCTGGGTGCTGGCGCTGTGGGCGGCGGTGTTTCTCGCCGATGCCGCGCTGACGCGGCTGGGAATTTCGCCGCTGCGGCGGGTCGGGCGACGGCGGAATTGAGTGCGCCGGATCAGGTCCGGGCGGCGGCGGGCCACCACTGGTAGAGGAAGAAATACACGAGCACGCCCGTGATGCTGACGTAATACCAGATCGGGAACGTCCACTTGGCCCAGGCGCGGTGGCGGGCGATGTCGCCCTTGAGCGCGAGGTAGAACGTGCGCGGCACGAGGTAGGCGATGGCGATGGCGAGCAGGATGTGCGAAATCAGCATCGCGTAGTAGACCTTGGCGATGAGGCCGGTGCCGCCGAAGGGCGTGTGGACGCCGCGGACGAGAATCTTGTGCGTGACGTAGCCGATCAAAAAGACGGCAGAGACAGTGCCGGCGGCGAGCATCGCGGTCCGGTGGCGGTCGATGCGCGCCTGTTTGCGGGCGGGATCGGCGGTGCGTTGGGCGGAGACGATGAAGATGAAGCCGAACGTCATCAGCAGCGTGGCGAGGGCGTTGAGCGCGGCGTTGAGGGCGGGGATCTGCTGGACGATCATGGGACGAGAAGCCGGTCGGCGACGAGGGCGCCGAGCACGAGCGGAAGGTAGGCGATGGAGGAGAAGAACAGTTTGCGCGCCGCGGCGTCGCGGCCTTCCGGACGGAGGAAGACGATCGCACGCCAGAGGAACCAGGCACCGCAGACGGCGGCGGCGAGGCCGTAGGCCTTGGACGCGAGGCCAAGCACGACGGGCAGGAGGCTGACGACCAGAAGGGCGACGGTGTTGACGAGCGACCAAAGCGCGACCTTGCCGCCGGCTTCGTCGCGCACGGGCAGCATAGGGAAGTGCACCGCGGAGTAGTCGCGCCGGTAGGTCCAGGCGACGGCCATGAAATGCGGGATCTGCCAGAAATAGAGCACGCCGAACAGAATCCAGCCGAGGGCGGAGACGCGGCCGTCGCCCGTGCCGGCGCACCAGCCGATCAAGGGCGGGAAAGCGCCGGCGACGGCGCCGATCTCGGTGCTCCACATCGACCAGCGCTTCGCGGGCGTATACCACCCGAGGTAGGAGACGATCGTGAGCAGCGTGAAGAAGGCGGCCATGCGGTCGACGCGCGCGAACAGAAGGAAGAGCGCGAACGAGCACATCATCCAGCCGAGGACGAAAGCGGAGCCGGTGGAAACCTTGCCGGCCGGGATGGGGCGGTCGGCGGTGCGCTTCATTTTGGCGTCGGTCTCGTGTTCGAGCCACTGGTTGAGCGCGGCGACGCCGCCGGCGGCCAGCGCGGTGCCGAGGAAGAGCAGCCAGAACTTCAGCGGCTGGCAGGGCGGACGTGCGGCGAAGTAGCCGACGAGCGTGGTGACGACCGACAGCAGGCTGAGCCGCGGCTTGGTGAGCTCGAGGTAGTCGCGAAACGTGGCCGGCGCCGCGGGCTGCGCGCTCATACGCGGGTGCGGGTGGCGAGCGGCGCGGGGCCCTCGATCGCGTCCCGATGCGCGACCCACGTGAGCCAGAACACAACGGCCAGGGTGAGCGCGCCCACGACGACGTGGGCGGTGGTGATCTCGGCGTTGCGCCCGGAGAGGACGGCCATCGCGCCGAGGAGAATCTGGAGCACGAGGAGCGCGATCATCGCGGACGCGCCGGCCCGCATGGTGAGCGTGGCGGCGCGGTCGCGGCGGATCGTCCAGGCGAAGATACCCAGCGCGACGGTGAGGATCACGGCCATGACGCGGTGGGCGAAATGGATGCTCACACGGAAGTTCCAGTCGCGCGGCAGCCAGTCGCCCTCGAGCGTCGAGTGGGGGAACGTGTAGATCGCGAGCCCGGCGGCGTTGTGGCGCATGGTGGCGGCGACCACGAGCTGGACGAGCAGGAGGGCGCAGCAGACGACGCCGGTGCGACGGACCGCGACCCCGAGCGGGGCGCCGTGCTCGATCCAGCGGCGGGTGCAGGCGACGGCGACGGCGATCAGAATGCAGACGTAGACCTGGGCAAGGATGCCGTGCGGGATGCGGAGCATTTCGCCGAGCGACATGTGGAAGCCGGGGACGTCGATCGAGTGGAGCAGCACGCGTTTGCCGCCGATGATGCCCTGCAGAATCACGATGCCGAGGGCCCAGAGCGCGAGGTGGCGGAGCCAGGCGCGCGCCTCGCGGCGCCAGAGCCAGACGACGAGACCGATGGTGATGAGGCCCATGATCGCGCCGGTGAGGCGGTGCGAGTGCTCGGCGAATTTGGAGATGTCGCTCAGCCAGCCGTCGGGGTTGATGGAGCCGTTGGACAGCGGCCAGTCGGGAAACGCCATGCCGGCGCCGATGCTGGTCGTGAAAGCCCCGAGCGTGACGAGGAGGAACACCCACGCGCTGCCGAGACCGGCGAAGAGCGCGAGCGCGGGTTTGTGGGTGACGGTGCGGGAGGAGTCGGCGGAAGCCATGAGCCGGGCAAAGGTCCAGCAGAAGCCGGGATGCTGGGTGTCGCAAACCCTTTGACAATTATTTCCTCGGACGAATCCGTAGGCGCATGAAAACTTATGGCCCGTCCGTCCTGCTCGCCGCCGTATTGCTCGGCGGCACCGGGTGCGGACGCGAGGCCGGCGGCGCGAGGCAGGCGGCGACCGCGGCGAAACCGGGCGAGGAGCGGTATGCGATCCGCGGGGAGATCCTGAAGATCGATCCCGCCCGCAACGTGCTCATCGTGCAGCACGAAGAGATCAAGGGCTACATGCCGGCGATGACGATGGAGTTTGCGGTGTCGGCCGGCGACGTGGCGGTGGCCAAACCCGGGCAGCGGATCCGCGCGGAGATGGTGCCGAGCAAGGACGGGGATTTCCGGCTGGAGAAGATCTGGCCGGACGACCGGACGACCGAGGCGGCGGCGGTGGCGGCGGGCGCGTTGCAGCTGCGGCAGGACACGCACACGCGCGGGAAGGCCGCCTACCGCGAGGTGGGCGAGACGGTGCCGGACTTCGCGCTCTACGACCAGAGCGGCAAGGTGGTGCAGATGGCGCGCTTCCGCGGGAAGCAGCTGATGGTGAACTTCATTTTCACCCGTTGCCCGGTGGCGACGATGTGCCCCGCGTCGACAGCGAAGATGATGACGGTGCAGCGCCTCGCGCAGGAGGCCGGGGTGAAGAACCTCGAGCTGATCTCGATCACGCTCGACCCGGCTTTCGACACGCCGGGCGTGCTGCGGGACTACGCGAGCACCCGCGGCATCGACACGGGGAATTTCTCTTTTCTCACGGGGCCGGAGACGGCGATCAAGGACCTGCTGACGCAGTTCGGCGTGATCGCGCAGTTCCAGGGGGACATCCTCCAGCACACGCTCGCGACGCTGCTGATCACGGAGGACGGCAAAATCGCGCACCGCACGGACGGCAGCGCGTGGGAGCCGAAGGACTTTGTCGGAAAAATGAAACGATGAGCACCGTATCGCACTCTCCTTCCTCCGCCTCCCCGCACCCGGCGCCGGGCGCCCCGACCTGGGGGCCGGAGCAACGGCGCCAGACGCTGTGGATCACGGCGGGCGCGCTGGCGGTGTTTGCGGCGCTGCGGCTGATCCCGACGGGGACGAACCTGAGCCACATGGATTTCCGGGTGGACCCGAAAGCGGGCACGGCGATCGAGTTTTGCGATCCGTCGAACCCGCAGTTCATCCCGGTCGTGGCGGCGAAGTCGCCGGTAACGATGAGCGCGGCGACGGACGGGCCGCCGCGGGCGGGCGCGGCGGTGACGGTCACGCTCACGCTGGCCACCGGCAGCGGGAAAGTGATCGCGCCGGAGGATCTGCTGGTGACGCACACGCGCCGGCTGCACGTGCTGGCGATCGATCCGACGCTGCAGGACTACCAGCACCTGCACCCGGTGCCGGGGCGCATGCCGGGGCAGTGGACCTTTTCCTTCACGCCGCAGCGGGCGGGCACGTATCGGCTCTTCGGTGACTTCACGCCGGCGGCGACGGGGCGGGGTCTTTACGCCAGCGTGGATCTCGAGGTCGCGGGCGCGGCGGGGGCGGCGCCGGCCGCCGGTGCGGCGGCGACGGAAGGAGAGGTGCGGCGCGGAGACTTTGTCTACCGCCTGGCGGTGCGGCCGAAACCGGCCCGGGCGGGGCAGCCGGTCGACTTGGCCTTTGCGATCACGGCGGCGGCGGGCGGCGCGGTGCCGCTGGAGCCGGTGATGGGGGCCTATGCGCACCTCGTTGCCTTCGATGCGGCCAGATCGGGCTTTGCCCACCTGCATCCGATGGAGGCGGATCCGACGCGGGCGCCCGACGCACAGCGGCCGGTGCTGACGTTCAAGCTCACGATCCCGCGGGCCGGCACCTACACGGTTTGGGCGCAGCTGATCGTGGCCGGGCGCGAGGAGTTTGTGCCGTTCCGGCTGGACGTCGCGGAGTGACGGGGCGGGCGGATCGCGCCGGGACGCGGCGCGCGCGCCCGGGCGCGGAGGCGGATCAGAACTGCAGGTGCTTCACGGTCAGCCCCTGGTTGATCAGCTGTTTGAGGGACTCGATGCCGATGCGCAGGTGCTCGTTGACGAAGCGGTCGTCGACGACCTTGTCGCTGGCGGCGGTCTTCACGCCGTCGGGAGTCATCGGCTGGTCGGAGACGAGGAGGAGGGCGCCGGTGGGGATCTCGTTGAAGAAGCCGGTCATGAAGATCGTGGCGGTCTCCATGTCGATGCACATGGCGCGGATCTTGGTGAGGTATTTTTTGAAGTCGTCGTCGTGCTCCCAGACGCGGCGGTTGGTGGTGTAGACGGTGCCGGTCCAGTAGTCGCGCGCGTGGTCGCGGATGGTGGTGGAGATCGCCTTTTGCAGGGCGAACGCGGGCAAGGCGGGGACCTCGGGCGGGAGGTAGTCGTTGCTCGTGCCCTCGCCGCGGATGGCGGCGATGGGCAAAATGAGATCGCCGAGTTCGGCGCGGTGCTTGAGGCCGCCGCACTTGCCGAGGAAGAGCACGGCCTTGGGGCTGATGGCGGTGAGCAGGTCCATCACGGTGGCGGCGGTGGCGCTGCCCATGCCGAAGTTGATGATCGTGATGTCGCCGGCGGTGGCGCTGGGCATGGGTTTGTCGCGGCCGTTGAGCGGCACGCGGTGCCACTGGGCGAACAACTTCACGTAGTGGTTGAAGTTCGTCAGCAGGATGTAACGGCCGAACTTTTCCAGGGGAACCCCGGTGTAGCGCGGCAACCAGTTGGCGACGATCTCGGCGCGGGTCTTCATGGGGCGACGTTGCGGAAACGGCGACGGGGAGGTCAGCAGAAAAATGTGAAGAGCCGGCGGCATTGTGCCGATGTGCGGGGGGGAGGAAATTTTTTCCCGGGCGGTGCGGCGCGACGGTCGCACGCGCGGACGGAAAAATCGCGTGAGTTTTAAAACGCGGATGAACAGCGACTAGCGCGGTGGGTAGAATCACTGGCCTCGGCGTTGCTAGATGGACGGCCATGCTCGCCGCCTCCGCTCCCGCTCCCTTCGTGCCGCCGGTTCGCTCCGGTGAATTGTGGCGCGCGACCGAGGACGCGGTGCGGGAAGCCTGCCTGCTGCGGGCGGAAGGTCGCGCGGCCGAGGCCGCCGAGATTTTGCAGCACCGGCTGCCGCCCTTGATCGCGGAGTGGTCGCGCACCGCGGGCCGCACGCCCGACGCGTGCCGGCAGGCGCTGCGCGAGATGTTTGCGCGCGTGCAGGAGCAGGTGACGACCGCGACGGCCTGCAAACGCCTCGTGCTGCGCTCGCTCGGGGCCAACCCCGCGCCGGCCGCGCCGCCGACGGGCCGACTCGAGGTGCGCCGCCGCGTGCCGTTGCACGATATCCCGGGCATGCTGGACGCGCTCGACGAGGAAGAGCGCGCCGCGGCGTCCCGCCGGAACCCCTTTCCCGCCGCGTCCCGTCCGCCGATCCCGGCGGCGATCGCCGGGAGAAACCTGTCCGTATCCACAATCCAGTAACTCGAACTCAGATCCACCCAATGAAAGCTAACTCGACCAAGTCCTCCGCCGGCGCCACCGCCGTGCTCGAAAACGGTTCCGCCCGCCTCGCCAACGACACGCTCCTCGTCGGTCTCGACTGGGGCACGAACATTTCCAGCGTCGTGACCGCGCCGCGCGGCTCGACCGAGACGCTGGTGAAAGAGCTGATCCCGACCGTGGTCGGCTACGCCAACGCCGACGTGCTGCCCGGCGTGCTGCCCGGCGACGCGAAGGTGCTCTTCGGCCGCATGGCGCTGAAGCACAAGGGCAACCTCCGCCTGGTGCGCCCGCTGCAGGGCGGCGTGATCGCCGACGCGGAGGCGGCGGCGGATTTCGCCGGCCACCTGCGCACGATGCTGCAGACCGACTCGCGCGACGTGCGCGCGGTGATCGGCATGCCGGCGAGCTCCGACCTGCCGGCGCGCGAGAACGCGCGCAACGCGGTGCGCGGCGTCTTCCAGAAAGTGATTTTCGTCCCGGAGCCGTTCCTGGCCGCCCTCGGCGTGCGCAACGAAGCCAAGCTCAACGATCCGGAGTATCAGGATCCGGTGGTGAACTCGGTCTACATCGACATCGGCGCCGGCTCGACGGACGTGTGCCTCGTGCAGGGCCACTACCCGACGGTGGACGACCAGCTGAGCGCGCCGTTTGCCGGCGACGCGGTCGACCAGATCATCCTCGACCGCATTTTGGCCGAGTATCCGGAATCCGGACTCACGCTGGCCCGTGTGCGCGAGATCAAGGAGCGCCACTCCTGGGTGCTGGCCGAGGACGGCACGACCCCGGCGGTCGCGACGATCATGGTCGGCGGCAAGCCGCGGAAGATCGACGTGACGGCGCAGGTGGGCGCCGGCTGCGACGCGCTCCTGCAGAAGACCTTCGAGATGACGCGCGACCTGATCGCGCGCGCGAACCCCGACACGGTGTCGGAACTGCTGCGCAACGTGATCGTCACGGGCGGCGGCAGCCTGATCAAGGGCTTCGGCGTCGCGCTGCAGGCCAAGCTGATCGAGGAAGGGTTCGAGAACCCGCAGGTGCGCGTGCTGGGCGACAACTACAAGGACTATGTCGCCGCCGGCGCGCTGAAGGTCGCGCGGATGGCCCGCGACAACCAGTGGCAGACTTTGCTCGGCTGAGTTAGCCCGAGCAGTTGTGGATAGGAGCCCGTGGCCGGACCCGCGCAGGGTCGGGCCGCGGGTTTCCTTTTTTTGGGGGAAGCGGGGGATGGGCGGCCGGAGAGGCGGTCGCGGCGCTTGCCGGCGGGAAGGCGGCGCCGGTAGCGTCGGCGGAAATGGACTTCGGCAAACCGACGGTGCGGGCGGCAATCGGGGGCGCGGTGTGGATCGCGTTCGTGGTCTGGCGTGTGCCCGATGCGCGCCACGAAAACTGGGCGCTCGCGCTCGTGCTGCTGGCGGCCGCGGTGCTGGTGCCGTTGGCCTTCGGGCTCTGGACGGAGCGGGACGAGACCCGGCAGGAATTGCCGGAGCGGTTGTTCGGGTGGGCGGAGCGGACGCAGTTGCCGGCGGTGCTCGCGCTCGCGTTGGCGCTCGGGTTGGAGCCGGGTTGGCCGGCGGCGGCGTTGGCGCTGCCGTGGGCGGCGGTGCTCGGGATGTTGGCGCTCGCCGGGCTCGGTCGCATCCGGCGGGACCGGTTTCGCCGTCCGCTCGAGGGCTTGGCGGCGGACGTGTCGCTGGTGTTCGGGGCGGTGGGCGCGGCGTGGTTGCTGGCGGACCGGGCGGGTTGGCAGCCGATGGGTTTCGCCCCGCCGATCGTGGCGCTGACGGCGGTGCATTTCCACTATGCGGGCCTGTTTCTGCCGCTGTTTGCGGGGCTGGTGCACCGGGAGCTCGTG
>JBILLY010000541.1:0-4046 GCA_044375835.1 Opitutaceae bacterium | reverse complement strand
GGGCGGCGCTGGCAAGGCCGAGGGCGCCGGTGAAGGCGAGGTGCAGGGTGTGCACGAGGCGGTGGCGTTGGCGGCGTTGTTCGGCGTCGGGCGGGGAGACGATGAGTTCGTGGACGAAGGCCATGACCATCTCGATCTGGAGGCGGGCGGCGGCGAGGTTGAAGATGACGACGCGGAGGCGCTCGGACACGGCGTGGATGCCGGCGCCGAGGGTGCCGACGGCGGCGGCGACATCGACGGAGGCGGCGCCCATGAAGCCGGAGATGACGCCGAGGCCGAGGCCTTCGCCGCCGAGGCGGCTGGAGGCGAGGGCGACGTTCATGGAGGCGAGGCGGAGCTCGCGGGTGAGGTTGTGGACGAAGTCGGATTTCCGCTCGAGGTCGACCTGGAGGGTGACGAAGTCGTCGAGGCGGCGGTAGAGGTCGTTGAGGTGGCCGTAGGCGCGGACGCCGTCGCCGTAGAGCGACATGAGGCGGGTGGTGGCCGCGGCGGCGCCGGGGCGCGGCGGGGGGAGCGTGCGGAGGATGCGGCGGCCGGTGCGGGCGAGTTCGGCGTCGCGGGCTTTGAGTTCGGCGCAGAGCAGCGTCTGCATGAACACGGCGTAGTCCGGGAAGCCGCGCTCGGCGAGGACGGCTTCGAGCAGGCGGGCGGCGGCATCCATGGCGGCGTCTTCGCGCCCGCCCGCGGCGCGCACGCGCTGTTCCTCGGCGAGCATGCGGGCGTAGACCTCGCGGAGCAGGGCGAAGGAATCGCCGGACGGTTTGAAGCGGACGGAGAGGTAGCCGTCGCCGGCGGGGACGATGAGGGCGACGACCCAGTAATGGCGGCCGTCTTTGGCGCGGTTTTTCACGAGGGCGGCGACGGGGCGGCGGCTTTTCAGGAAATCCCAGAGCAGGCGGAAAACGGCGCGCGGCATGTCGGGGTGGCGCACGATATTGTGCGGCCGGCCGACGAGTTCGGCGGCGGTGTAGCCGCTGATGCGGACGAACACTTCGTTGCCTGAGGTGATGACGCCGCGGGCGTCGGTCGTGGAGAAGAAGATTTCGTCGGCGAAGAAGGTGCAGGGTTCGTCGACCACGGCCCCGGGAGTCGGTTTCATAGATGCAGGGAGATCACGTCTACCATCGGCCCGGGAGGCGGCGAGGTTGAGGCAGTTTCCTAGTCCGCGCCCCGAGTTGGCGAGCCCGGGGGGGGCGTTTCCGGATTTGCCAGCCGGAGGACCGGGGGCTTCGCTGCGCGCCAAAAACGCCATGACCCGCACGCTCGTCAAAGATGCCCTCGCCGCCACTGCGCCCTCGGACGCGATCTTGCTCCAAGGCTGGATCCGCACCCGGCGCGACGCGAAGGCCTTCTCCTTCATCGAAGTCAACGACGGCTCCTGCCTCAAAGGCATCCAGGTGATCGCCGACGCGGCGCTCCCGGACTACGCCGCGAAGATCGCCAAGGCGACGACGGGCGCCTCGATCGAGGTGCGCGGGCAGCTGGTGGCGTCGAAGGGCGCGGGCCAGCAATGGGAAGTGGTGGCGAAGGACTTCACGATCCTCGGCGAGGCGGACGCGACGTATCCGCTGCAGAAGAAGGGGCACACGCTGGAATTCCTGCGCGAGATCGCGCACCTGCGGCCGCGGTCGAATCTCTTCGGCGCGGTCTTCCGCGTGCGGTCGCGATTGGCCTACGCGGTGCACCAGTTTTTCCAGGAGCGGAGTTTCCACTACGTGCACACGCCGATCATCACGGCGAGCGACGCGGAGGGCGCGGGCGACATGTTCCGCGTGACGACGCTCGACCTCGCGCACCCGCCGATGACGGAGGACGGGCAGGTGGACACGGCGAAGGACTTTTTCGGCAAGAAGACGTTTCTCACCGTGTCGGGCCAGCTGGAGGGCGAGATCTTCGCGCACGCGCTGTCGAACATCTACACCTTCGGGCCGACCTTCCGGGCGGAGAACAGCAACACCTCGCGGCACGCGGCGGAGTTCTGGATGATCGAGCCGGAGATCGCGTTCTGCGACCTGCAGGGGAACATGGATCTGGCGGAGGCCTTCGTGAAATATCTGATCCGCGACGCGCGCACGCATTGCGCGGCGGACCTGGAATTTTTCGGCAAGTTCGTGGACAAGGACCTGCTGGCGCGGCTGGACTTCGTGCTGGAGAAGCCCTTCGTGCGCTGCAGCTACACCGAGGCGGTCGAGATCCTGGAAAAGAGCGGCAAGGCGTGGGAGCATCCGGTGGCGTGGGGGGCGAATTTGCAGGCGGAGCACGAGCGCTACCTGACGGAGGAACACTTCAAGTGCCCGGTGACGGTCTACAATTACCCGCGCGCGATCAAAGCGTTCTACATGCGTGTGACGGACGGCTGCACGCCGGACCGGCAGACGGTGGCGGCGATGGACCTGCTCGTGCCGGGCATCGGCGAGATCATCGGCGGCAGCCAACGCGAGGAGCGGCTGGACCTGCTCAAGGAAGGCATGGCGCTGCACCACTTGGACGAGAAAGCCTACTGGTGGTATCTCGACCTGCGGCGCTACGGCAGCGTGCCGCACGCGGGCTTCGGGCTCGGCTTCGAGCGCATGCTGATGTTCGTCACGGGTGTGGGCAACATCCGCGACGTGATCCCGTTTGCGCGCACGCCGGGCACGGCGGATTTCTGAGCGGGCCTCGAAAAAGCCGGCGAGGGTGGCGGCTCGACCTCCGGGCGCGCCGTCGGCCGCGATAGCATGTCCACCCCAACGGCGGGCCCGGAGGTCCCGCCGCCACCTTTTTTGGACGCCCTCCGGGCGGGCGGAGCTGACGCGATCGCGCGATGGCGGGCGTCCGGGGGCGAGGGGTGCGGCGCTCTGCATGGAGCAGGGGCGTCCCTCGTGGGCGCCCATGGGCGCAGACAAGCTGCGCCCCTACAAAACTGCGAAACCGGAAAACCGTGGGGGCGCTACGGGACGATTTTCAGCACGCGGTTGTTGTAGCTGTCGGTGATGTAGAGCGTGCCGTCGCGGTGGACCGTGACGCCGTGGGGGCGGTTGAGTTCGCAGGCGAGCGGCGGGCCGTCGAGGCCGGCGGCGCCCTTTTTCCCGGTGCCGGCGACGCGCTCGATGCGGCCGGTGGCGGGGACGTAGCGGCGGATGAGGTGGTTCTCGGCGTCGGCGATGAGCACGGAGTCGTCGCGGTCGATGCAGAGGTGTTTCGGGCCGCTCATCGTGGCGGCGAGGCCGGGACCGCCGTCGCCGTCGGCGCCTTTTTTGCCGGCGGCGTTGACGACGGTGCGGATGCGGCCGTCGGCGGCGACGACGCGGAGGGCGTGGCCGTTGCGCTCGAGGATGTAGAGGTTGCCGTGGCGATCGAGGGCGGCGGCGCGCGGGTCGACGAGCGGGGCGTCGGTGGCGATGGCGCCGTCGGCGGGCACGCCCTTCTGGCCGTTGCCGGCGAGGACGCGGGTGCGGCCGGTTTTGACGTCGACCTCGTGCACGCGACGAAGGTCGGCGACGAGCAGGCGCTCGCCGGAGAAATCGAGGGTGATGCAGTAGGGGCCGCCGGAGCGGGCCTGGGCGGCGGGCACGGTGAAGCCGGGGAACGTGGAGACCGTGGCGGCGGCGCCGGTGGGAAACGCGACGCGGCGCACGCGGCCGTTCCAGGTGTCGCCGATGAGGACGTCGCCGCCGGGCAGGACGGCGAGGTTGTGCGGGCCGTTGAATTGCGCGGCGAGGGCGGGGCCGCCGTCGCCGGCGTCGCCCGCGGCGAGCAGGCCGGCGACGTGGGTCAGCAGGCCCTGGGTATCAACTTTCAGGAGACGATTGCCGGAGACCATCTCGACGACGAAGAGGTTGCCGGCGGCGTCGAATTCGGTGCCGAAGGGTTCCTTCAGGGCGGCGCGCAGGGCGGGAATGCCGGTGCGGTCCTCGGTGCCGCCGGCGACGAGGACGATTTTGGCGGCGAACACGGTGGAGGCGCACGCGAGGGCGAGGGCGCCGGTGGCGGCGAGGCGGCGGAGGGCGCGGAGGGAGCGGGGCAGCGAAGGCATGGCGGCGGGGACGGACGGGGAGAGCGACAAG
>JBILLY010000537.1:0-4057 GCA_044375835.1 Opitutaceae bacterium | reverse complement strand
TCACGGCGGCGAGGTTGGGCCGGGCGGGGAGGGCGGGGATGCGTTTACCGGTGAAGTCGGCGCGGTCGAAGCCGAGGCCGTTGGGCTTGGGCGCGACGCGGGTGAGCTTGAGGGTATCGCCTTCGACGCGGGCGGTGAGGGTCTCGGTGAGCGTCTGTTTGCGGACGGTTTTGCCGGCCTTGTCCTTGCGCTCGACGTCGCGGGTGCGAGTGACGGTGAGGGTGTCGCCGTCGACGGTGACGCTGGCGACGGGGACGACGCTGCCGCCGCCCCAGAGGATGGAGCCGTCGAGCCAGCCGCTTTCTTTTTTGACTTCGAGCCAGCCGGCGGCGCCGCCGGGGATGGTGAGGGCCCAGCGGCCGACGAAGGCATCGCCGGCGGCGGCGGCGCGGAGGGCGGTGGCGGAGCAGAGGGCGAGCGCGCAGAGCAGGGCGCGGGAGAGAACGGTGCGGGTGGAGTGCATAGGGGGAAAAGCGGGCGGGAGCGTCGCGGGGCGGCGCGGGAATTTCCAGCCCTGTTTCGCGGCGCGGAGTGTTTCCGCGCGCGGGCAGGGTGGCGCGGGGCGGCCGGAGGCAGGCTGCGACGACGGCTGCGCGTGGCGATCGGGTGACGAGTGCGCGACAGTTTATTCGTATTAAAAATCCCGCTCGATTTCGGCCGGCACGACGCCAAGTCTCCGCCGCCTCCAGTGCCCCGCTACCCCGTTTAACCTGCATCGGGTGCAGGCGGTGCCAACGTCTCCGAATTAACCCTACCATGACATCCAACCCTGCAAACCCGCGCGCCGCGGCAACCTCCCCGGCGCGCTTCCTGCAAGCCGCCCTGCTCGCACTCGCGAGCATCGGCTTGACCGTGCCGACCGTCGTCACGGCGCAGCCGGCCGCGTCGGCGGCCGCCGGCGTCGTCTCCGGCATCGTGACCAACAAGACCACCGGCAACGGCCTCATCGGCGCCAAGGTGGATATCCCCGCGCTGAACATGAGCGCGCTGGTCGACAACACCGGCCGCTACATTTTGCGCGGCGTGCCGGCCGGCACGCACCAGCTGGTGGTGACCTACACCGGTCTCGATACGCAGAACGCCACCGTCAATCTCTCCGCCGGCCAGGCCGCGGTGAAGGACTTCGAGATGAGCAGCAACGTGCTCATGCTCGACACCTTCAAGGTCGTCTCCGAGAAGGCCGGCCTCTCCTCGGCGCTCACGCAGCAGCGCAACGCCGACAACCTGAAGAACGTGGCGTCTATGGACGCCCTCGTGGACCTGCCCAACATGAACGCGACCGAGCTGGCGATCCGCCTGCCCGGCGTGGCGTTCGGCAACCCGGGCGACGAAGTCGTGGAAGTCATCAGCGTGCGCGGCATGGGCGCGGGCATGAGCTCGATCACGATCGACGGCGGCGGCATGTCGTCGTTCTCCGCGCAGAACCGCAACACGCGCATGACGGCGTTCACGGGCGCGATGTTCGAGGCGCTCGAAGTCGTGAAGGGCCAGACGCCGGACAAGCCGGTCGACTCCCTCGGCGGCGGCGTAAACTTCAAGACCCGCTCGCCGCTCAACATGCGCGAGAAGCGCCGCACGACGGTGACCTTCACGAGCCGCATGGCGCCGTATTTCACGGAGCAGGTGCCGATCCGCGAGGCGCGCCGCACGCACGCCCTGCTGAACGCGTCGCACATCGAGAAATTCGCGATCTTCGGCAGCAGCACGGAGAACCTCGCGGTGTCGGTGAACGCGTTCTACTCCGAGAACGCCTTCGGCTTTTACCGCACGCAGCGCGACTACCAGCAGACCAACAGCCAGCCGGCCTACCTCTGGGACTACCGCACGACCGACAACTACAACAACCGCAAGCAGCGCAGTCTGAGCACCAAGTGGGACTACCGCTTTGACCGCAACAACCTGGTCAAGCTGAACCTCATCTACAACGACGCGCCCGAGCCGATGCGCCGCCAGTATCAGACGCGCGCCTACGCGGGCGGGACGACCACCGTGCCCAACGCCACCACCAGCGGCGTGGTGCCCGGCTGGACGGACCGTGTCACGACGGTGCGCGCCGTGCCGCAGCCCCAGTTCAACGCCAACGGGACGGTCAATAACAACACCTCCGGCACCACGCAGGCCGCGCTCATCGACGTCACCTCGACCCTCATCAACCGCGACCAGCGCCTCCGGCACATGGACATCGCGGGCGAGCACACCATCAACCGGCTCGAGATCGAATGGGCCGGCCTCTGGAGCCGCACGCGCTACCGGACGCTCGGCGCGGAGGGATCGCTCACCAACCGCCTCGGCAACATCCCGCTCATCGGGCCCAACGGCCGCGACAACAGCGTCACCCCGACGGCGGCGAGCCCGATCGACACGATCGTCGGCCCGAACGGCGAGACCGGCGTGGGTTGGATCCTCGACCGCACGCAGAGCGACCTCTATCCGCGCTTCATCCAGAACGGCGGCCTCGATTTCACGAATCCCCGCAACTATCGGCCGTCGGTCAACGGGCTGAGTTCCAATTCGGGCAACCTCGACATCGACCTGATCAAGGAGGCGCGCGCGCACTTCAAATACAAGCTGCCGATCGAGTCGTTCAGTCTCTTCCTCAAGACCGGCGGCCAGGTGCGCGACCACACGGTCGAGCTCGAGCGCCGCGGACGCCAGTGGAGCTACATCGGCCGCGAGGCGCTGCCGACGGATCCCTCGATTCTGCTGTGGGACAAGGTCAAGACGGGCCGTAACATCCCGGTCTGGGAAGGCGCCATGTTCATCCAGAACGGCCAGCCGACCAATCCCTCGCTCTGGCGCGAGAACCAGTATTTCCACGAGGTGCAGAAGCGCAACGCGGGCAGCAAGACCAACGAACTCATCACCGGCTACTACGGCATGCTGCAGGGCCGCTACGGCCGCACCGGATTCCTCGGCGGCGTGCGCCGCGAGGTCACCGAGACGACGGGCTTGGCCCGCATCCGCGCCCGCGTGCTCAGCACCGCGGCGGAGCAGCTGGCCGATCCGGTCGGAGCGGCGACCCGCGACTACTCCCAGGCGCTCGAGCTGGATGGCAAATACGGCCAGAACTTCCCCAGCATCCACGTCTGGCGCGACCTCACGCCTAACCTGAAGTTGCGCGGCGCGTGGACGACCAGCTTCGGCCGGCCCTCGCTCGCCAACGCGCTGCCGTCGTTCTCGTTCAACGACAACCTGCAGACGGTCAACCTCGGCAATCCGGCGCTCCTGCCGCAGAAGGCCAAGAACTGGGACTTCAGCCTGGAGTTCTATTTCGAGCCCGCCGGCAGCTTCTCGGTCGGCTGGTTCCACAAGACGATCAACGATTTCATCCTGACGAACCGGGAAACCGGCGTGGTGGGCACGGGCGCCGACAACGGTTTCGACGGCCTCTACGAGGGCTACAAAATCTTCCAGTCGCTCAACGCCGGCACCGCCATCGCGCAGGGCTGGGAGTTCTCCTACCAGCAGCAGTTCCGCTTTTTGCCCGGCCTGCTGCGCACGCTGCGGTTCAATGCCAATTTCACCGTGATCAACGCGCACGGCGACTTCGGCGGCGCGCAGTATCTGAAGAACGCGCAGGTCAACGGCTTCATCCCGCGCACCGGCAACGCCTCGTTCTCCTGGGACTACAAGAAGTTCGGCGTGTCCATGAGCTACAACTACACGAGCGAGAGCATCCGCAACGCCTACAATGCGGCCAATCCCTCGCGCAACCAATACCTCAAGCCGCGCGAGCTCGTGAACCTCAACATGCGCTATCAGCTCCCGCGCAACATGACGCTGACCTTCGGCGTCGCGAATCTGTTCAACGAACCGCAGATCTACTACCGCGGTGTCGCCGACCAGCTCGAGACGTTCCTCATGCAGGGCACGACGATCACGGGCGGCATCGAGGCGCGGTTCTGAGTTACCGGAATCCGCCGGCGATCGCGGCGCGATCGCCGGTGCGGACTCTCTCGCGGCGCGGGCTTCACGGCCCGCGCCGTTTTTTTTGGGGCCGCGGCGCAGCCGCACCCGGCGGGGCGCATCAATCGAGCAACGCGCGCAGACGCGGCAG
>JBILLY010000943.1:0-2517 GCA_044375835.1 Opitutaceae bacterium | reverse complement strand
CACTCGCGGTGCCCGCGCGGCGGACGGGCAGAGTAGCCCGCGATCCACACGTGCCGGCCGCCGCGCCACGCCCAATAGCCGTTGATCCAGACATAGTCCGGCCCCGGCCGTGCATACACCACCTCGCGCCGCGGCGGCGGCGGCGCCACCACGACCGACACCTCCACGCCCGGCACCGGCGAGCCGGACACGACGACCTGCGGCGGCACCGTCGGCGGCGCCACCACCACCACGTCCCGCCAGTAACCGTCGACAAACACATAGCGCCCGCCGCGCGTCTCCCACCGCGGGCCCACCCACACGACGCCCGTCCGCGGCGGCGTCGACCAATGTCCCGCCACCCACACATGCCGCCCGCCCCGCCAAGCCCAGTAGCCGCTCACCCAGACATGGGTCGGCGAAGGCCGCTCGATGATGATCTCGCGCTGCGGCGGCGGCGGCGGCGCCATCACCACGATCTCCTGCGGCGGCGGGTTCGGCATCGCCCGCACCACCGTCGTCGGCTGCGCGACCGCCGGCGCCGCGGCCGGCGCCTCGTCCCAGAAGCCTTCGATCAGCACAAAACCGTTCGCCTCCTTTTTCCACTGCGGCGCATGCCACACCACCCCCGCCGCCGGCGGAATTTCCCAGCGCCCCGACTCCCAGACGTAGGCGCCCTCCAGCCAGCGCCAGTGCGCCGGCACCCACTGGTGCTGCGGCGACGGCGCCTCGCCGGGCGTCTCGCTCACCACCGGCGCGAGCGGTTTCTCGAGGATCGGCGCGGGCGGAACTGTGGCGGCCAACCCTCCGACCGCGGAAAAGACCAACAGGGCGACTCCGGGCGCGATACCCAACCGACGGCAGAAACGCGTGCTCATGATGGCGGCGTTAGACGCCGCGCACCCCGTCATGTTTCAAAATTCCCGGCCCGCGGATTTCAACCCGGCCTGCGCGCCGCCTCCGGCCTCAGGTCCGGGCGTTGATCTGGTCGACCGGCCCGAGCTCGTAGCTGATCTTCCGCTCCGCGATCTCGCGCAGCGCCGTGTCCTCCGCCGACATCTTCTCGAGCGATTCCACCAGCGCGCGGTTGCCGCGGCGCAGTTGTTTCACCCGCCGGGAGACGACGTTGATCAGCACCGTCGGGTCGTCGATCACGAGTTGGGCGGCGCGGAGGTAGTCGTCTCGCATGGGCGGAAAACAGCCTCGCCGCCCGGGCCGCGGCGACGACGGTCGCCCCTAACCCGGCCGGAAACCGGCTGCGCCGTCACCCTGCGCGCCGCGGCGCCGGGGCGCGATGCCCAAGTCCCCACGCCCAAAAAGAAGGCCGGGCTTGTTGCCCGGCCAACGCCTTGCGCGCGAAATCGCCGGCGCCGCGGTCTCCGCGCGCCGGCCCGGTCTCAGTGCGGCGCCGCCGCCGCGCTTCCGCCCGCCTCCGCCGTCTTGGGCGGATGGAAGAACAGCGCCAGCGCGATCGCCGCCAGCGTCGCCGCGCCGAACGGCACGAGGAAGAGGCCCTTGAAATCGGTCGCCGTGATTTTGCCCGCGGCATCTTTCACCGCGTAGACTTCCTGCATCAGCCACGGGCAGATCGAGAAGGCCAGCAGCGCGCCCACGCCGAGGATCTGGAGATTGAACAACCCCTGCGCGCTCGAGCGGATGTCCTTCGGGAAATACGCGTCCACGAAAATGTAGACGGTCGCGAAGAAGAACGCGTAGCAGACGCCGTGCAGCACCTGGATCAGAATGATCGTGCCCGCGCTGTCCGGCACGAACGCATACACCGCGAACCGCGCCGCGTGGCCGAGGATGCCGACGATCATCGTCATGCGCCAGCCGAGGGCCTTGAGCGTCGCGCCGAGCACGAACATCGTCAAAATCTCCGCCACTTGGCCGATGCTCATCACCGGCGCGATCCAGTTGGGCGCGATGCCCACGCCGCCGTCCTTCGCCGGCGTGCCGAGGAAGACGCCCGTCCAGCTGAAGTAGCAGTTGTGCACGAACGAATCGACCAGCGTCACCAGCCAGAGCACGAGGACGAAGGGGTGCTTCAGCAGCTTCATCGCCTCGAGCCACGCGAGTTTCTCCTTCACGCCGGCCTCCGCCTTCTTCGGCGGCGTGTGCGGCAGCGTCAGGCTGAACGCCGCGAGCGCCAGCGACGCGATGCCCGCCACGATGAAGGTCCACTTCGTCGCCGCCTTGGCGACTTCGCCCGACAGCGGGTTCGCCAGCGCCGCCCCCAGCCAGGCCACGAAGCCGCTCGGGTTGGCCGCGTCGACCTTCGCCCAGTCCACGAAAATGAAAACGAACGGCCACGCCGCGAGGATCCACCCGATCGTGCCGCCCATGCGCACGAGGCCGAACTCCTTGCCCGGATCCTTCATGTGCGCGAACGCGATCGCGTTGGTGATCGAAATCGTCGGCACGTAGAGCAGGCAGTGCACGAGCATCAGCAGGAAGAACGGCCAGAAATCCTTCGTGAATCCGCAACCGAGGATCGCGAGACCGCCGATCAGGTGCGACACCGCGAGGAATTTCTCC
>JBILLY010000880.1:0-2721 GCA_044375835.1 Opitutaceae bacterium | reverse complement strand
CGAATTTCCGGTCCGCCCACTGGTTGCTGAAAAACATGCCGATGATCGAGGCGACGGGAAACGCGTTCAGAATCAGCGACTGCTGCGTCGGCGTGAAGCCGAGGCTCGGCAGGTAGCCGAAGATCAGGGGTAGCCACGCGCCCCAGATGAAGAACTCGAGAGCCATCATCGTGAAGAGCGAGCCGCGGGGGGTGGAGGGTGTGGTCATGGAAAGCGGGACTGCGGGCAGTCAGGTTTGGCCGGCGGCCGAAGGCAAGCGAGCGCCTCGCCCGCCGCCCTCGGAATAAAAAACCGGCTCGCGGCGCATCGGCGTCAGGCCTTCGGCGTCCGCGCCGCGCCGATGCGCCACACGGCGTAGGACAGCACCATCGTGAGCAGAAACGTCACCGCCGCCGTCAGCGCCGAATCGTCGGCCGCGACCGAGTAGATCGTCGCGACGACCACGTTGGGCAGAATCGTCGCCTTGAAGATCCGACCCACCGGCACGCCCATCGCCGCCGCCGCGATCACCGAGGTCTCCGCCAGCACCGGCACGCTGCGCATGCACGCGAGCGTCAGCCACAGCCGGCCCTGCAACGACTCCCGCAGCCGCGCCAGCTCCGCGTCCGGGAAAAACTTCGGCGCGATCCGCCCCACCGCCGTTCGGCCCAGCCATGCCGCCGCCAACACGCCCGCGCACATCCCGATCGTCCCGCCGACGATCCCCGCCACCCAGCCGGCCTTCGCCGCCAGATACATGATCACCAGCGTCGCCGGAATCGGCGCCACCGAATCGCAGGCCAGCAGCGCGATCGCCAGCAGCGTCAGCGCGCCCGTCTGCTTTTCCCGCGACTCCAGCAGCGGCAGCACGAACTCCTCGCCGAAAATCGCGAAGGGCAGGCACACGAGCGTCATGACGAAGATCACGAAGAGCACGATCTTCACGGTCCGGACCGAGGGCGTTTTCATGGCAGGCGGAGAAAATTTTCGGCGCGCCGCGCAGCGCTCACTCCTCGATGCGGCCCGAGAGCCGCGCGACATACTTGATCGCGTAGAGATACGCCCGCTCCCGCACCACCATCTGGTCGCCCGCCGTGCCTTCCACGCCGAGGTCCGAGATGTCGTCGATCACCGGGCCGTCGAGCGGATGGAGCGCGATATAGGTGAGCACCTTCAGCAGCTTTTCTTTCGGATACGAATCGAGCAGGTGCTGGTAGACGATGCGCGGCAGGTAGCGCTCCACCGGCATCTGGATCGCGTCCGGCACCGCCGCGATATAGAGCAGGCTGCGGATCGCGCGCAGGTCGTCGGTGTCGTTGCCCGGCGGCCACGTCATGAGCTTCGCGCGCACCGTGTCGCACTGCTCTTTCATGAAATCCTCCGGCGCTTCGTCCGGCGCCGCCATCGGCGCCACGATGCCGTGGTCCGGCGGCACGCGGTAGTCGAGCCCTTCCCAGTCCTTCGCCGTCATCGCCGCCCAGGGCGGCTCCGGCGCCTTGGGCAAGGCCGGCACCGGCACGGCGGGCGCCGCGGGCGCCGGTCCCGGAACCGGCGTCGGTGCGGGCGCGGGTGCAGGTGCGGGTGGCGGCGTTGACTTCACCGGCGCGGGCGCCGGCGCGACCGGGGCGCGCTTCGGCGCCGGCGCCTCCGCATCGGCCGCCACCGCGATCCGTCCGCGCCACTCCGCCAGCAAACCCACCGCCACCCACGCGCCGAGCGCCGGCACCAGCCAGAGTTTGCCGCCGCGCGCAAAGAAGCGCTGTTGCGCGTCCCAGCGGAAGAGTTTCGCGCCGGCGAGGCACCCCGCCACACCCGTGAGCGCCAGCGCCAGCAGCGCGAAGCGCGAGCCCGCCAGCCCGGCGCCGTTGACGCTGGCCTGCAATGCCTCGACCGCGTAGCGCCCCGGGAAAAACGCCGACACGTGCTGCGCCCACAGCGGCAGCGCGGCCAGTTTCACCGCCACCCCGCCGATGATCAGCATCGGCAAAAAGATGCACTGCCCCAGCGCCTGCACCGCCGGCACCGTGTCCGCCAGCGCCGCGATCACCAGCCCGAGCCCGATGAACGCAAACGCCACGAACGTAAACGCCACCCACAGCCCGAACGGATGCTCCGGAAACGTCATCCCGATCGCCAGCGCGAGCCCCAGCTGCAGCAGGCCCGCCGTGAGGATGATCGCGTAGCGCGCGAGCACCGTGCTCGCGATGATCACCCAGGTCGGCACCGGCGCCAGCCGGTAGCGCCGCCACACGCCGCGCTCGCGCTCGCTCACCAGCGTCGTCGGCAGCCCGAAACACGCCCCGCCGAGCACCGCCACCGTCAGCAGCTCGCCCATGTGCCGCAGCAACGGCACGCGCTCGTGCCGGTAGAGCACCGCGAACGCCACGAGGAAGATCAGCGGAAACAGATACCCGTAGAGCAGCGCCATCCGGTTCCGGAAGTGCAGCCGCAGCGCGAGGGCGAGGTGGGCGCGGAGAGCGTTCATCGGTTCACGTCGCGTCGACCGACTGCGTCAGCCGGAGAAACACATCCTCGAGCGAGGCCTTGCGCACCTGCAGTTCCACCACCGTCGCGCGCTCCGCCGCGAGCAACGCCGCCAGCGCCGCGAGCGTCGCGTTCGCGTCCGTCGTGCGCAGCCGCCACGCCGCCGCCGCCTCGCCTTCGCCCGCCACCTCCGCCGCGCCCGGCAACGCCGTGATCTTCGCCCGCGCGAGCGGCCGGTCCGTCGCCAGCGTCACCATC
>JBILLY010000668.1:0-3489 GCA_044375835.1 Opitutaceae bacterium | reverse complement strand
CGCCCGCGGTCGATGATCGCCACGCGGTCGCACAGCGTCTCCGCCTCCCCGAGTTGGTGCGTCGTCAGCAGCACCGTGTAGCCTTCGCGCTTCATCCGCAGCACCGCCTCGTGCACCTCGCGCCGCGCCTGCGGATCGAGCCCCGTCGTCGGCTCGTCGAGAAACACCAGCTCCGGCCGGTTCACAAACGCCATCGCCAGCGCCAGCCGCTGCCGTTGCCCGCCCGAGAGCGAGTCCACCGGCGCGTCCGCCTTCTCCGTCAGCGCAAACCGCTCCAGCAGCGCCGCCGGCTCCTCCCGTTGCGCATAAAACGCCCCGAACACCGCCAGCGCCTCGCGCGGCGTGATCTTGTCCTGCAGCGACGTCGTCTGCAGCGCCACGCCGATCTTTTCCTTCACCGCGCGGGGGTGTTTCCGCGCGTCGAGCCCGCACACGACGAGTTCGCCGCCGTCCGGCTCGCGCAGCCCCACGAGGCACTCGACCGTCGTCGTCTTGCCCGCGCCGTTGGGCCCGAGCAGCCCGAACACTTCGCCGCGCTCCACCGTGAAACTCACCCCGCGCACCGCCTCCGTGCCGGCGTAGGCTTTGCGGAGATCGCGGACTTCGACGGTGGCGGGCATGCGGCGGGGAGCGGTCGGGATAGAGCGTCCGTCCGCCGCAAACAAGGACGATTCCGCCCGGAGAGATTCCGCAGGGCCCGGCCCGGGCCCGGGCCCGGGCAGCCGGAATCACTCCGGGCGCAAGCTCTCGCGCAGCGCCCGGAAGTAGAGCGCTTCCAGCACCGCCGGATCGCCCGGCCGCACCGCCGGCACCTCCGTCAAGAGATCCCAGATGAGCCCCGGAATCTGGAAATACCGCCGGCCCGAAACATCCACCGGGCGCCCGGCCACCAACAGAAGGGCGCTGTTTCGAAAAATGCCCGTCCGGCGGCCGGAAGCGCGTGTCGAAAATCGGCGGCAGGTGATCGCTCGTGACGTAAATGATCGCCTCGGGGTCGAGCGTGCGCAGCTCCGCGAGAAACCGACCCAGCGCCTGCGTGCGGTAAAAGAACTGGTTGGCGATCCGGCGGACCTCGGCGTCGCCCCCGGATGTGACCACCTTGTCGGGCCGCTTCGAGTAGTTATCCCGGTAGGGGTAGTGCCCGTAAATACCGACGACATAGTTGAACAGCAGCCCCGGCGTCTCGGCCGCGGCGGCGCGCCGGAGCCGGGCGAGATTGGCCTCGAACAGGCGACCATCGAACAACAGGCCGTCCTCTTCGGCCTTGGCCGCTCTCGTGTCACCGAGGAATTCGACCTGATCCAGCCCGATGCTGCGGTAGGCGGTGGCGGCGTTGAAATACACGGCGCTCGACGCCACCGTGCCGAGCGTGCGGTAGCCTTCCGCTTTCAGCCGGCGAACGAATCCCTGAACCTCGCCGCCTTGCATGATGTTGAAGTCGGCCGACGCGATCCGCGCCAGCGCCCTGATGCCCGTCAACAGCTCGAACTCGGCCTGCGCGGAGGTTCGCCATACACCGGAGAGATCACCCGCGAGAAACGGTCGCCTTCGAGAAGGAACGGCCGCAGTTCTTCGGCCAACGGCGACGGCGCAATCCGCACGCCTTCGAGCGTCCGCGGATCCAGGAAACTCTCGAGCACGATCAGATGGATATTCGGCCGCCGGCGCAGCCCTCCGGGAAACAAGGCTTCGACCGCGGGCGTCGCCCCGTCGAAGATCGCCCCGCCCGCCAGTTTCGCGCGGTTGATCCGCTCCTGGTCTCGGTGGTGGAGAAACGAGGAAATGCGGCCGTTGAACCGCAGGGTGAGTTCTTCCGACCATTGCACCGGCTGGAACACCTGCGCGCGCAACGCGGCAAACCACGCCGAATCGAGCAACAGGATCGCCGCCAAACCCACCGCCAGCGTCGCACCGGCACGCCGCCACGAATCCCGCCGGGGCCAAGTCTTCGCCGCCACGTAGGCGAGCCGCAGCACCAATGCGACCACCGCCGCCGCCAGGATGATCGCGGTCGCGAGCAGACCCGGTGAAAACTCCCCTACCGTCGCGAGGTTCCGGAAATCCGACGGCCGCGGGCTGCGCCGCAGGAAAGAGAAAAACAGGTCGCACGCCCCGAACCCCAGCAGCACCACCGCCGCCGGTGCGACGAAGCGCAACCAGCGCGGCACCGCGCGGGACACGTGCAGGCACAGGAGCGCGCCGATCACCAGCGGATACTCGACCAGCAGGTTGTTGCGCGCGAAAATCCGCCCCAGAAAAGGATAGTGCACCGCGGCGTCATACAGCACCACGACAGCCATCACCGCCGCGACATAGCCCGCTGCGCCACGCACCCTTTCCGTCGTCGTCCGCCCGTCCGCCTCGGGTCTCATCACGGGCGGCACCGGCGGTCAAAGGCCTCCGTGTCGGTCAGCACGATGCGGACCGCCGGCTTGCACACCAAGGTCTCGATCAACTGGGCCGAGTTCACGGTGAAAAGGTGGACGGGCATGCGGGCAAAGGACTCTTCCACGTGGCGCTTGTAGCGCGTGTAATCCATCGAGATCGCGGTGAAGCGGCCGGCGGCGACGGCCCGTCGTATCCGGAAAATCCGCACTCGGAAGCGCCACCACGCCTCCCCGGGAGCGAAGTTCACCCAGTAGCTCGTCGGCAGTCCGGCCCGCGCAAACACCGCCAAGTTTCGCGCATCCGTCGATTCCACGATCACCCGCCCCGCGAGCCCGCGCGCAGCCAGCAGGGTTTGCAGCGCCTGCGCCGCCCGCTGCGCCTCGTCGGGGGAAAGCTCCGCGAGGTTCTTGAAATCCAGCCAATAAAACCGGGGCGCCGCGATCGCCGCGAACACCCGGTCCAACTCCAGCAGGTCCGCCGCGCCGAAATCCCGCGGCGCGTCGTGCAAGACGACGTAGCGACCGCGCGCGACATCGTAAAAGACATCCAGCTCCGTGCCCGGCGCGCCCCGGGCAAACGCGTCCGCAAACGCCGCGGTCGTATTCTCCGCCAACCCGCTCCCCGTGAAACCGCGATGCGCCCAGACCTTCGCGTCACCCGTGTAGAACGGCGCGGGCACATATGCCCGCCACCGCCATTCCGCGATCACGAGCGCGGCCACCGCGAGTCCGCCGAGGACGAAAATCGCCGCGACTCCGGCGCGCCAGTATCGGCGGGATTTTCGGGGCTGCTCGGTTTTGGACATCGTTGAAACCGGGGAGCCGCCCCCGTGTTCGGACATGGCTACCGTGCCGTCCCAGCCGGGTCCAGTCCCGCTGTCGCTGCGTGACCGGCTCACTCGGCTTTCCGATTCGGGTAGCGGCGGGCTCGCTGCGCCCGGGTTCGCTCACGAGGCGCACCCGTGCGACCGGTTGGCCAAACCGAAAGGCCGTGCGCCGAGAAGCCGTGCGCCGACTCAACCCGCGCCCGTTTGTGCCGATGCCTCCTCCGCCGACCGTGCCTCCGCACCGACCCGGCGTCGCCACTATGCCCAAATTTCCC
>JBILLY010000142.1:0-8758 GCA_044375835.1 Opitutaceae bacterium | reverse complement strand
CGTCGCGCAGCACCGCTTCCCACTGCGCGCCGGCAAACCGCATCTTCGACGCGAGCTGCCCGCTCTGTTTCACGCGATACTCGAATTCCCGCGCCAGCTCGCGGTTGAAAAACACGACCGCCTCCGTGTGCAGCAGGCCGTTCTTCGTGCCGCCGCAGCACAGCACGTCCACGCCGGCCCGCCACGTGAAGTCCGCCGGCGCCCACCCGCGCGCCCGCGCCGCCGCCGCGGCGTTCGCGAATCGCGCCCCGTCCATATGCACCGCCAGCCCGCGTGCGCGCGCAAACTCGCCCAGCGCGCTGAGTTCGTCCGGCGTGTAGAGCGTGCCCAGCTCCGTCGACTGCGTCACCGAGATCGCCCGGATTTTCGGAAAGTGCACGCCGTGGCCGCGGTGCATGACCGGCGCCAGCGTCGCGACCGCGAGCTTGGCCCCCGCGCCCGGCAGCGGCAGCACCTTGGCGCCGCCGGTGAAAAACTCCGGCGCGCCGCACTCGTCCGTCTCCACGTGCGCCAGCTCGTGGCAGAGCACCGCGTGGTGCCGCTGGCAGAGCGCCGCGAGCGCGAGCGCGTTGGCCGCCGTGCCGTTGAACACGAAGAACACGTCGCACGCGCGCTCGAAGACCTCCGCGAAGCGCGCCTTCGCCGCCGCCGTCGCCGCATCGTCGCCGTAGCTCGGCGCGCGCCCGGCGTTGGCGGCCTGCAGGGCGGCGAGCGCCTCGGGGCAGAGGCCGGCGGTGTTGTCGCTGGCGAAGGAAAAATCGGCGGTGGCGCCTGTCATAGCGGTTTTCGGATTTGGCAAGGCGCGCGGAGCGCGGTTCGCTGGAGCGCACGCGATGGATGCAGCGGACGTCAACCTCTACCTCGTCGGCTTCATGGGCACCGGGAAAACCACCGTGGGCCGCGCGGTCGCGCAGAAAATCGGCTTCGCCCTCCTCGACAGCGACCACGAGATCGAGCGCCTGCAGGGCAAGACGATCCCCGATATCTTCGCGCAGGACGGCGAGCCCGCCTTCCGCGCCATGGAGCGCGAATTCATCGAGCGCGGCCATCCCGCCGCGCGCACGCTCGTCGCCTGCGGCGGCGGCCTCGTCGTGCAGCCCGGCATGCTCGGCCTGCTGCAGACCAAGGGCGTCGTCGTCTGCCTCCACGCCTCCCTCGAAACCATCCTCCAGCGCACCGGCCGCGCCCGCAACCGCCCGCTCCTCGCCGTCGACAACCCCGAGGAGCGCATCCGCACCCTCTACGCCGCCCGCGAGGCCATCTACCGCCGCTCGGGCACGCTCATCCTCACCGACTCGCGCCCGCTCCACGACATCGTCGCCCACGTGATGCGCGCCTGGCGCCGCGATGCCCGCGATTTCGTGCGCGGCCGGCGGTGAGCTTGCCCCGCGGCCCCGCGCCGCGAGACTCACGCGCCGCATGACCGATCCGCGCCAGGACGAATTCCGCCGGCGAGTCGCGGCCCTCGGCTTCGACGACGTGCGCTTCGCCGCCGTGGCCGAACCGCTCCGCGACCCGCTGCGCCCGTGGCTCGCCGCCGGCCTGCACGCCGACATGCACTGGCTGGAGCGCAGCGCCGACAAACGCCTCGACCCGCAACTCGTTTTGCCCGGCGCCCGCTCGATCGTGATGCTCGGCGTCAGCTACTGGCGCCCCGCGCTCGCCGCGAATGCTCCCGCGGCGTCCGGCCCGCCGGTCTGGGCCCGCTACGCACGCCACGAAGACTACCACGATACGATCACGCCCGCCCTCGCCGCCGCCGGCCGCGAGCTCGAAGAGATCTTCGGCGCCGCGCCGACCGATCACCGCTACTACGTCGACACCGGTCCCGTGCTGGAACGTCGCTGGGCCGCGCGCGCCGGGCTCGGTTTCACCGGGAAAAACGCGATGCTCATCTCGCGCCGCCACGGCAACTGGCTCTTCCTCGCCGCCCTGCTTACGCGCGTCGAGCTGACGCCGGATGCGCCGGTCCGCCGCACCGCCCCCGCGGCCGCCGCCGCAGCGCCGCGCGCGCCCGAGCCCGTGCCGACCTCCGCTCCCGTCCCGACCCCGGAGGACGCGCCCGCACCGCCCCCCTCCGCTGCCGCCGCGCGCCCCGCCGACGTCGGCGCCCTCTGCGGCAAATGCACCCGTTGCCTCGACGCCTGCCCGACGCGGGCCTTCGCCGCCCCCGGCCTCGTCGACGCGCGGCGCTGCATCTCGTATCAGACGATCGAGAACAAGGGCGTCATCCCGCGCGACCTCCGCACCGGCATCGGCGAGCGCATCTACGGCTGCGACGTCTGCCTCGAGGTCTGCCCGTGGAATCGTTTCGCCCAGGCCGGTCGCCAGGTCCTGCTCGTCGCGCGCGACGAGATCGCCGCCCTCTCCCTCGACGACCTGCTCGCGCTCACGCCCGAGCGCTTCGCCGCCGTGTTCCGCCGCACGCCGATCAAGCGCGTGAAACTCGCCGGTCTCCTGCGCAACGCCTGCATCGTCGCCGGCAACCGCCGCGACCCGCGCCATCTGCCCGCCCTCGTGGCCCTCGCCTCCGGACACTCGTCGCCGCTCGTGCGCGCCCACGCCGTGTGGGCGGTGCAAGAATTCGGCGCGTCCGCACAGCTCGCCGCCGCCCGCGCCACCGAGAGCGATCCGCTCGTCCTCGCCGAATACGCCGCCGGCCCGACCGGCTAAACGCCCGGCGCCGCCCCCGGGCGCTCCGGCGCCACCGCCGCAAATGCCCGCTGGAACATCGCCACCGCACTCGCCGGCGGCCGCACCGGCCGGCCGCTGTGGTCGACAAACGCGTGTGTCGTCGACCCGGTCGCCAGCAACTCGTCGCCCCGCCGCACCTCGTAATCGAGTTTGATCCGCAGCAGCGGTTTCTCCCGCAGCGTCGTGATGATCGTCACCGTGTCGTCGTAGACCGCCGGCCGCTGGTATTTCACCGCCACCTCGAGCACGGGCAGCCGGAAGCCCTCCGCCTCCAGCTGACGATACGGCAGCCCCATTTCCTTCAGGAGCGTGGTGCGCCCGACTTCGAACCAGGGCAGGTAATTCCCGTGGTAGACGACGCCCATCATGTCGGTTTCCGCATAGCGGACGACCACTTGGGTGCGGGAGACGATCATGGTGTCAGGCTTCGGACCAGTCGGGGTTGAACAAAGCCGCGGCCGACTCTTTCCAGCAATTGCGCTGCGCCCACTCGCGGCCCGCCGCGCCGAGCTTGGCCCGCAGCGCGCGGTCGTGGATGAGTTTCTCGAACGCCGCCGCCAGCTGCACCGGGCGGTTCGGCGGCACGAGCAGACCCGTCACACCGTCGACCACCGCTTCCGCCACGCCGCCCACGTCGTGGGCCACGACCGGCAGCCCGTGGGCCGCCGCCTCCAGATAGACGAGCCCGAAGCCCTCGATCGAGTGCCCGTGGTTCACGCTCGTCATCGCGAAAATATCCGCACGGTCATAGATGCCGCTCAGCTCCTCGTCCGGCAAATTGCCGAAAAACCGCACCGCCAGGTCGGGCACGGCCTCCGCCGCCGCGCGCAGCTGGCCCTCGTAGTTGCCTTTGCCCGCGCCGCCGACGACCCAGTATTCGATCCGCGCGCGCACCGCCGGCGGGAGCATTTGGAGCGCTTGCAGCGTGAGCAGCTGTCCCTTGCGCGGATGCAGCCGTCCGACCGTCAGCACCACGGTCTTCTCTTTTTCCGCCTCCGGCTTGGGCGGCACCACGGCGAAATCCGAACGCAGCGCCCCCGGCGTGAGGAAGATCTTCTCCGCCGCCTCCGGGAAATGCGTCAGCAACAGCTGCTGCGTGTAGTTCGTCAACGTGCTCACCCGCGTCGAACGCCGGATCAGCTGCCCCGCCAACCAGCGCCGCACCGGGCTGCCGGCAAACTTCAGGATCTCCGAACCGTGAAACGTCAGCACCAGCCGCTCCGGCCGGAACGCGCGGAAAAACTGCAGCGCCATCATCGTCAACATCGGCCCCGGCTCCGGCAGGTAGACCGTCCCGCGCCGCAGTTCATGGCGGTGCCGGATCAGTTCCCGCGCCAGCCGCAGCTGGCAGGTGAAATCGTGCGTGCCTTTCAAGGGCATCCGCCGGAGCCGAAACGGCCACTCCGCCCGCTCTTCCTCCGCCGACGCCGCCTGCGCCCACACTTCCACCCGATATCCCAACGCCACCGACGCCCGCGCAATCTCCTCCGTGAACGTCGCGATGCCGCCACGTTTCGGATAAAATTCGTGCGTGATCAAAAAAACCGGCGCTGCCGCGGCTGCGTCGCTCATTCGGATGAAGATTTCCCCCTGGTTCCGCTCGGTCCAAACGGCCCCGGGGGCGCGGAGCTAGGTCCCGGGAATCCTGCTTGGCAAGCGCCGTCCACGTCCTCCGGCCACTCCGCGCCTCCGCCCGATCGGTCTCGCCCGCCCGCCCCCACGCCCCTCCGCCCGCCCCGTCACCGCACCAACCGCAGTGCCCGAACCGAAATAAGGGGTTTACTTTCAACCCCTCCGTAACATAGAACCGACGAACGATGCCAGATGCAGTTTCCAACAGTGCGGCCCCGTCGAAAACCAATCCGACGACGCCCAAACCCTTTGCGCCGGAAGATGAAACCTCACTGCGGGAATCCCTGAAACGCTGCTCTCCCTCCACCTTCGAAGCCGCCGTCCAGTATCGCAAAACCGGTAATCCCGAACACGTTCCCGCGGTCGTCATCGGCGTCATCGAGCGCTTCGTCGAGCCCGATCTCCGCGTAAAACTGAAGGACGCCGACGACGACCTCCGCCTCATCGAAGACCTCGGGATCGACTCCCTCACGATGATGGAAATCGTGATCCTCGTCGAAGAGGTCCTCCAGATGTCCATCAACAACGACGAACTCCGCAACCTGCGGACCGTCGGGGACGTAAAGACTTTCATCGACTGCAAGATCCGCGGCCTCGCCCTCCCGAAACCGACGAAGTTCATCCCCATCGAACACGTCGCGGCCGTCATGCCGATCCAGCCGCCGTTCCTCTTCCTCAACGAGGCCTCCGTCAGCTCCACCGCCGCCAACGGCAAATACAAGATCACCGGCCAGGAGTTCTTTTTGCAGGGCCATTTCAAAGACAACCCCGTCATGCCCGCCTCGATCATGCTCGAGGCCCTCGGCCAGCTCGCGGTTCTTTATCTGCTCGAAGGCGCGCCGACCGAACCCGGCAAAGTCGTCAGCCCGCAAACCATTTTCTTCACCGGCTGCGAGGGCGTCCGCGCCCACCGCGTCTGCAAGCCCGGCGATATCCTCACCCTCTCCATCAAGCCGAAGCGCATGAAAATGCCGCTTGCGACCTTCGAGGGCTCCATCCGCGTCGGCCAGGAAAAGGCCGTTATCGCCGAGGAGATCACGCTCACCTTCGGCATCGTCGCCGCCGCGGATGCTCCGGTGCCGATCAACGGCGTCGGCCACCTCAACGGCACCGAGGCCTCCGCCTCTGCCGCGACCGCCGCCGCTGCCGCCGCGCAGACTCCCTTGCGCGCCGCGATCAACGCCTGAGTCCGGTCGGCTTTGCGCGCCGCCGCGTTTCGCGGCGGCGTTTTTTTTGACCCATCCGGGATCGGCTCCCGCGCCTTGCCCGGCGGCGGCAGCCGCGTGCCCCCCGCCCGACCGGCCACGGGTGGCCCGATCGCCCGCCCGAATCCACCGCCGCGACGCCGTGCCGAATATTTACCCGCCCGCCCCGCGCCGCCTCTCGCGTTGACCGCTCCGCCGCCACGCCCTTTGCTCGGCGGCCCAACACCATCGCGCGTGCGCTCCCCGCACTCGCCCGCACGCATGCCTCGAGTTTTCATCACCGGCCTCGGTTTCGTCACCAGCATCGGCAACGACGCCGCCACCGTCGGCCGCAACCTCCGCGACCTTCGCCACGGCTTCGAAGTCTACCCGCCGTTCCAGAAGCCCGAGGTCCCCGTCAAGGTCATCGGCACCGTCAAAGACTTCACGACCGACTCCCCCGACCCCGAGGACTGGACCTTCCCCGCCGCCTACCGGATCAAGCGCGAGCTGCTCCGCACCATGGCGCCCAACGGCCTCTTCGCCCACTGCGCGATGCTCCAAGCCGTCGCCGACGCCAAACTCTCCGAGCCCGACATCGGCCAGCCGCAAACCGGCCTCTACGCCGCGTCCGCCGGCTCGCCCTACCTGCTCCACTATCACCATGACCGCCTGACCAAGCTCGGCGTCATGCGCTGCTCGCCCCTCGGTATCGTCGCCTCCATCGCCGGCACGCTGAATTTCAACCTCATCGCCGCCTTCAAGATCCAGGGCGCCTCCTGCGGCTTCTCCTCCGCCTGCGCCTCCTCCGCCCACGCCCTCGGCTACGCCTTCGACGACATCGCCCTCGGCCGCCAACACCGCATGTTCGTCGTCGGCGCCGAAGACGGAAACACCGACGCCATCTTGCCCTTCGCCGGCATGCGCACGCTCTCGCTGCAGACCGACCCCGCCGTCGCCTCGCGCCCCTTCGACGCCAAGCGCGACGGCTTCGTCGGCACCGGCGGCTCCGTCGCCCTCGTCCTCGAAAGCGAAGAAGAAGTCGCCCGCCGCGGCGTCACGCCCTACGCCGAAGTCCTCGGCTGGGGCCAGGCCTCCGACGGCTACAATGTCGCCATCTCCCACCCCGAGGGCAGCGGCTCCGCCGCCTCCATGACCAACGCCCTCCGCGCCGCCCGCGTCGATCCCGCGCAGGTCGACTACGTCAACGCCCACGCCACCTCCACGCTCATCGGCGACGTCTCCGAAGCCCGCGCCCTGCGCTCGGTTTTCAAAGCACACCTGCCCCGCGTCGCCGTCAGCAGCACCAAAGCCCTCACCGGCCACGGCCTCTCGCTCGCCGGCGCCATGGAGAGCGCCTTCTGCGCCCTCGCCCTCCGCGAAGGTTTCATCCCCGGCTGCGCCCACCTCACCCAGGTCGACCCCGAATGCGCCGATCTCAATCTGCCCCGCACCACCGAAGCGCGGCAGGCCGAGATCGTCGTGAAAAACAGCAGCGGCTTCGGCGGCGCCAACGTCGCCCTCGTCTTCAAACGCGTCGCCTGACCGTGGCCGCCGCCCGCGTCTCCGACCACTACCGCACCGCGTTCGTCACCGGCGCGAGCACCGGCCTCGGCCTCGCCTTCACGGCGATGCTGCTCGCCGACGGCGTGCAGGTCTGGGGCACCTCGCGCGACGCCGCCCGCCTCGACGCCCTCGTCCGCGCCCACCCGGGCGCCTTCCACGCCGTCGCCCTTGATCTCGCCGACGAAGCCGCCGCGCTCGCCGCCTTCGCCACCGCCGAGCGCGCCGCCGGCGGCTTCGACGTCGTCATCAACAACGCCGGCTTCGGCCTCTTCGGCACCTTTGCCGGCACCGCCTTCGCCGAGTGGCGCCACCAGCTCGAGGTGATGCTCGTCCACACCGCCGCGCTCTCCCACGCCGCGCTCCGCCCCATGCTCGCGCGCAACCGCGGCGCCCTCGTCAACATTTCGTCCCTCGCCGCCGAGTTTCCGCTCCCCTTCCAGAGCGCCTACAACATCTGCAAATCCGGCCTCACCGCGCTCAACGAGAGCCTCATGATGGAGGTTGCCGGCACCGGCGTGGTCATTCTCGACGTGCGCCCCGGCGACTACCGCACCGATTTCGAAGGCTCCGTCCGCCGCCCGTCCGGCGAGACCTCGCCGCGCCTCGCGCGCGCCTGGGCCGCCTTCGAAAAAATGATGCGCTCCGGCCCGCCGCCCGCGCACGCCGCCGCCGCCCTGCGCCGCGCCCTCCTGCGCCGGCGCAGCGCCACCGTCCGCACCGGCCGTTTTTTCCAGGCCGTCGCCGGCCCATTCCTCGCCCGCTTCGGCTCCCTCGCCCTCAACCGCCGCATCCAAGCGCGCTACTTCGATGTCTAGAAGCAGGGCCCAAACGACCAAGCGACCAAACGCCCGAAGGACCGCGCGCCCCTCCGGCCCCTCGGTTCCCTGTTCCCCTGTCCCTCGGTCCTTGGTCACTTGCCCCTTGGCCCTTGGTGACTTGGCCGCCGCTCCGCGGCCCCTCTGATGTCCAAAATCCGGATACTCGTCCTCACCTCCAGCACCGGCGGCGGCCACGACGCCCGCGCCGTCGCGTTCGCCGAGTGGTGCTTCCAGCTCTACCGCCACGAGGTCGATGTCCGCATCGAGCAGATGCTGGAAAAATCCTCCGCCGTGAACCGCGCCGGCGTAAACCTCTACAACGCCATCCAGCGCCGCGCCCCCTGGCTGCACAAGGTCTTCTACGCCGTCGTCGAGGGCCTCAGCTACCTCAATCGCCGCACCGTCACCTTCGGCGGCGCCTACTTCCGCTCCGTCCTCCTCGACTACCGCCCGCACCTCGTCTTCAGCGTCCACGATTGCCTCAACCGCGGCTACTTCCAGCTCGCCCGCCGCCTGCTCGGCCCCGACCGCGTGCGCTGCGCCACCTACTGCGGCGAGTTCTCCGGCGGCTGGGGCTACTCGCGCAACTGGATCGAGCCTTCGGTCGATCTCTATATGTCGCGCACGCCTACGGCGAGCGACTACGCCGTCAAGTGCGGGATCGCGCCCGAGCGCGCCCGCGTGCGCGGCTACCTGATGCGCCCGCGCTCGCATCTCGAAGTACTGGGCCCCGCCGAGCGCCGCACCTATCGCCAGGAGACGCTCGGGCTCGATCCGGACCGCTTCACCGTGTTCCTCGCCACCGGGGGCAACGGCGCCAACAACCACGCCGCGCTCCTGCCCGTGCTCCTGCGCCACGCCGAA
>JBILLY010000141.1:0-8767 GCA_044375835.1 Opitutaceae bacterium | reverse complement strand
GATCTGGTAGATCGCCGCCGTGTGGTTGAAGAGCCCGTTCGGCGTGTAGCTCATCGAGCGGATCATCGTGAACTTGTCGTTCACCTTCGCCAGTTGCGGGATGATCTCCGTGAAGTGCGTGCCCGGAATCTTCGTCGGGATCGTCTTGAACGCGCTGCGGATCTTGTCCGGCACGTTCTCCTTCGGATCCCACAGGTCGAGGTGCGACGGGCCGCCCTGCATGTAAACCATGATGACGCTCTTGGCCCGCCCCCAGCCGGGCGCACCGCGCGGCGTCGGCGCCGGGTTGGCCTTCGCTTTCAGTTGCAGCAGTTGCCCGAGCGATAGCCCGAGGATACTCGAGCCGCCGAGGCGCAGCAGGTCGCGGCGCGTCAGCTTGGCGTGGGTGTCGCAGAGGTCGGTATTCAGTCCACCGGGGAGTCGGATCATGGCGGGTCGCGGGTTGAGGGGGGTAACGGTCAGCGGTTGAAAAGGAACGACGGGCTGTTGATCAACGCCCACGCGAGGTCCTGCGCCCCGGTGAGCCGCGGGTTGGCGATCTGCTGCGCGCTCATCGCGGCGTCCGCGCGGAGTTGCAGCAATTTTGGATCGATCGGCACCGGGAGTTCCGCCTGCACGAGCGCGGCCTTCAATTTCATCAGCGCCGGGTCCTCCGGCACGGGGCGCGATGCCGTTGTCAGCGCCTGCTGTTTCTTCAGCAGACCCGTCTCGCCCGCGCGGAAATACGCCGCCAGCTCCGCCGCCTGCGCCTCCGTGCGCTCCGCGGCCGGTGTCTTCAACACCGCCGCCACCGGCGCCGGAAGCCCGAGCGAAAGCGGATCGGCCGCCGCCGTCACCCAGAGGCGGAATCGTCCGATCGTGAACCCGTCGCGGAACCGGTGCTGCAATGTCACCGTGAGCGTCGCGCCCTTTTCGTCCCCGATCGGCTCCTCCAGCGCGAACCGCGCATAGTGCGGCTCGCCCACGCGCCCGCCCACCGCCCAGCCGTCCCGGCCGCCCTCGATCTTGCCGTTGATCGCACCTTTCACGTCGTAGTCCTTCTGGGTGAAATCCGCGCGCGCATCCTTGAACGCCGCCTCCTTCTGCGCCCGGCGCCCGGCCTTGTCGCCCCAGCGGAGCGTCAGCTCGCTCAGCACGAAATTACCGCCCGAGCGCCCGGGCCCGAAGTTCGGCAGGCTGTCGTCCGGCAGCACTTCGAGCATCAGTCCCGTGATGCCCCCGACCTTGCTCTCCGCCGTCAACGTGTAGTCGGTCGGATTGCCCGCCGGTCCCGTCGCGAGCCAGGAGCCGTCGGGCTGCTTTTTCAACGCGCCCGCCTGCACCCGCGCCGTCGCGATCTCGACCGGCACCCACGTCGTCGCGCGCCGCTCGCTTTCCAATTTCGCCTCCCAGTCGGCCTGCTTGGCCTGCAACAGCGCCTCGTAGTCCGCCAGTGCGCCCTTGGCCGCGGCGATCTTGTCCGCCCGCTTCTTTTCCGCCTCCGCCACCGCCGGCGCGATCTCGACGATCCGGGCGTCGACCGCGGTGCGCGCCGCCGCGACGGCAGCGTCCCGCTCCTGCTGCTTGCGGGCATAAAGGGGCGCCCACCACGCCTCGCGCTCCGCGAGCGTCGCCGAAAGCTTCGCGTGCTCGCCGCCCATTTCCTTCCACGCGGCCAGCGTCGAGGCGATTTCGCTCTCCTTCGCGTGGCGGTTCAGCGTCCGCAGGAAGACGGCGTCGATCAGCTGCCGGTCGTCTTTGGTTTCGGCCGCGAGCCGCGCGAGTTCGTTCTTCGGGTCGTTGATCGCGCCCGACACCGCCGGCCCGCTGAGCAGCGCCATCACCGAGCCGAGGCCGATCTCGCCGCTCCGTTCGCATTCGCAGGCCGACTCGCGCGGCGGCCGGCCCAGACTCGCCAAAAAGCCGCTCGGCACGTCGATCGCCGCATCCGGCAGCTGCGCCGCCCGCGTGCCGGGTTTCACCCCCGGAAAGGCCGGCTCCGAGCCCGTGACGCGCAACACCGCATCGAAGAGCACCTCCGCCGGCAGCCGCCGCGCCGTCGCATGCGAGAAATTCGTCCGGTCGTCCGCGTTCCATTTGTGCGTCGCCACCGCCAGCTGGTAGGTCCGCGACTGCAAAATCGTCCGCTGCAGTTTCCGCACATCGAAGCCGCCCGCGACGAACTCCTGCGTGAGCCACTGGAGCAGCTCGGGATTCGAGGGCGGATTGCCGGCGCGGATGTCGTCGAGCGGGTCGATCAGCCCGACGCCCATCAGGTAGCCCCACATGCGGTTCACGTAGCTCAGCGCGAAGTAGCGGTTGTCCGGCGAGGTCATCCACGCCGCCAGCCGCGCCCGCCGCGTGGCGTCCGCCGCCGGCGCGTCGGACTTCGCCGGATACGGGAAGTCCGGCGCCGTCACTTCGCCGGTGCGGTCGTGCTTCACCTCGCCCTCGGTCTTGTCGTAAGCGATCTCGAAAAGCGGCTTCGCGCCCTCGACTGCGCTGCCTGCCACCGTCTTGTTGCCCGCCGCCGGATCCTTCTTCAGGTCCACCTGCGCGAAGAACGCCGCCAGCTGGTAATACTGGTCCTGCGTCCAGCGTTCGAAGGGATGATCGTGGCACTTGTTGCAGTTGAAACGCGTCGCGAGAAACAGGTGCGTCGTGTTCTCCATCGTCTCCGTCGGGGTGCGCAGCACCTTGTAGTAACTCGCCGCCGGGTTCTCGCGGTTCGAGCCGGTGGCCGTCACGACTTTGCGCGCGAAGGCGTCGTAGGGCGTGTTGGCGGCGATCTCCTGCCGGATCCATTCGCGGAACAGTTTCGCGCCCTCTTCGCCGAGAAACTTGCGGTTCACCTGCAACAGGTCCGCCCACTTGTTGGCCCAGTGGTCGACGTAGTCGGGCGAACCCAGCAACCGCTCGATCACCGCGTCGCGCTTCTCCCGCACCGCGCGCTTGTCCGCCAAAAACTCCCGCACCTCCGCCGGCGACGGCGGCAAACCCGTCAGATCGAGATACACGCGCCGCAGGAAATCCTCGTCCGTGCACAGCTCCGAGGGCAGCAGCTTCATCCGCTTCCATTTCTCCGCCGTGAATTCGTCGATGCGGTTCCACTTCTCCGGCTCGCGCCAGACGAACCCCGCGCGGTCGCCCATCACCGTCACGGTGGTCGCCGCGTAGGCGCCTTCGTAGCGCGCCAAGATCGGCGCCTCGCCGCGCCGCAGCGTCGTCACCACCGCGCCGGCTTCCGTCGTCGCCACGTCCGTGTTGCTCGATTCGATGAAGCCTTCCGCCGTCACGTCGCGGCGCTTGCCGTCCGCGTAGGTCGCGACGATGCGGATCTGTTGTTTCGCCCCGACCGTCTGCAGCACCGGATTCTTCGGGAAAACCTCGATGCCCGTCACGCGCGGCGTCGCGAGGTCCAGCTTCGCGCCGTCCGCGATCCATGCGCGCATCAGCCGGTAGTATTTATCGTCGAACTTCGTCCGCTGCCCGCCTTCGTGCGGCACCGCGCCGGTCGCTTTCAGCAGCATGAGCGAATCGTCCGGCGACGCGAAATTCACCCGCCGCCCCGCGTGATCGTCGACCAGCGAGCGCACGTCGAAGATCGGATCGTAGCCGCGCAGCGACAGCTTGAAGCCGCCCTTGCCGTCCTTCGCGCCGTGGCACGCGCCCGTGCTGCACCCGAGCTGCGCGATCACCGGATTCACGTCGCGGATGAAATCCACCGTCTGCGCCGGATCGTGGGCCGCCACCGTCACCGGCACGCTTGCCGTCGCCTTGCCCAACGTCACCCGCACCGTCGCCGCCCCCACGCGCAGCGGGGCGACTTGCCCCTTGGGCGAGACGCTCGCGCTGCCCGCGCCGGCGTCATACCGCACCAGCCGCGTCACATCCGCCTGCGTCCCGTCGGCCAGCGTTGCGGTGACAACCAGCTGCGCGGAGTCGTAGACACCGTCGAGCCGCACGCTCGCCGGCTCGACCGCCAGCGACTTCACCACCGCGCCCGGCGGCAGCGCCTCCGGCGGAGCCGCCGGCACGAAGGGCCGCTCCGCCGCGGGCGTCGCCGCCACCGCCGAAACCGCCGTCGCTGCCAACAGACTGCCGAGCGCGAGCCCGCGAAAGAGAACCGTGATTTTCATGGTCATGCTTGGTCAGCGAACGGAAAGACTCACCGCCCCGGCCTTGGCGCCGCCCGGCGTCAAGGGCACGGGCACAAACTCCTTCGTCACGACGCCCGTGTCGGTCGCGATCAACCGCACGCGTCCGTCCTCGCCCGCCGCCGCGACGTGCGTGCCGGCCGGATTGAACGCCAGCGCGTAGATGCCGCCGTCGAACTTCGCCGTCGCGATCGTTTTCACGCCCTCGCCCGTAAAGCGCGCGATTTCCGCTTTCTCTTCGGCGGTGTAGGCCGTGGCGACTTTGTCCGCGTAGGCCTTCAGCAGCAGCGCCGGAATCTCGGTCTCATACTCGCCGGGAAACACCGCCACGCTGCCGCGGCCGTTGAGGCTCCCGGCTGCCGCGATCAGTTTGCCGTCGCGGCTGTAGTCGACCGCGAAGATGCGCCCTTCCAGCGCCGGCAGCGTGCGCAGCAGGTTGGCGTTGTCGCCGATGCGGCGCTTCGTCTTGCGGAAAACCTGGTAGAGCGCCGGCACACCGTCCGCCCCGCCGATCACGACCTCGTCGCGCCCGGGCCGCCGCGTCACCGCATGCAGCCCGCCGCGCAGCGCCCCCGGCGTGATCGACGAGATGTTGTCCACGAAGCGCTGCGTCTCCACCTCGGTCAGCTTCGTGCTCATGTCGCGCCCGACCGAGATCAGGTGCGAACCGTCCTGCGAAAACACCGTGCCGAGCACCCAATCGTTGTGCGACCCCTGCTGCAGCGCGATCGCGCCCGTCTCCGCGACGATCGCGCGCACATTGTTGTCCGGGCACCCGAACGCCACCAGCCGCCCGTCCGGCGACCAGCTCACGCCGTAGACCGTGTCGTAGCCGACCGGGACCGACACCGTCAGCGCCCGTTTCGCCACGTCCCAGATCTGCACCTCGCCCATGCGCGCCGGCAGTCCGCCCGCCACCGCGAGGAACTTCCCGTCGGGCGAAAACCGCACCGACTCGATCCGCTCCGACAACCCGATCAACCGCGCCACCAGCCCCGAGCCGTCGGCCCGGTGCAACAGCACTTCGTGAAACCCCGCCACGGCCAGCAGCGTGCCGTCCGGCGAAAAATCCAACGACGTCACCACCGGCGCCCGCGCATACACAGGCGGCTGCTCGGCCGTGATTTTCTGCACCGCGTTCTTCGGCGTGTCGTCCACCGCGCCTTCCGTGATCCAACGGCTGATGAGCGCCACCTCCGTGGCGTGCAGCGGCGGCTTGCCCTTCGGCATCTCCGCCTCGCCGTCCTGCACCGTGATCGACGCGACCAACGGGCTCTGCCCCGGCTGTCCGGGCACCACCGCCTTGTCGCCGCTCTCGCCGCCCGCGAGCAGCTTCGCGAAGTCCGTCATCGTGTAGCCGCCCTTGCTCTTCGCCGGCTGGTGACAGCCCTGGCACTGCGCCTGGAAGATCGGCCGCACCTGTTTCCAGTAGCTCACCGGCGCCGCCGGGTCGGGCGCCTCCTTCATGCCCGGCGGCGCGGCCACGGCGAACGAGGACCAGGCGACGACACTGAGCGCGGCGAGAAACGGCCGCCAACGGCACGGCGACCGACGGGAAACGGGAGTCACAGGCATGGGGTGGGATGCGCGGGAAACGCGCGGAAAGCCCCGCCACGCAAACCGACCGCCGCCCCGAGCACAAGCCGCGATCCCGCCGCCCTCGTGGCGCCCCCCGGGGACCAGTTGCGCCGTTACATCGCGCCGCGCCCGCTCCCCCCCACTGCCCGGCCTCCCCGTCCACCCGCTCCGTTCGTCGGTCACCCGCCATGGCGGGCCCCGCCGCCGCCGGGCCTGCGACACGACCCGCGCACCGACTCGACCACGCTCGCCCACCCCGCAACCGCGCGCCCTCAGTCCTCGCCCTCGGTCGCCGCCCTCCGGGCCCGCGCGAAACTGCGTTTCCCGCCGGCGAAAAACTCCAGGAAGCGACGCGCCTCCGGCGTGGCGAACTCACCCGCCGCCAGCCGCTCCGCCGCCACCGCCCGGATATTGCCCGGCGTGAAATACACCTCGTGAAACGCCCGCTTCAGCTCCGCGATCGCCGCCCGCGCCACGCCGCGCCGTTTCAGCCCGACGACATTGAAGCCGATCACGTCGTCCCGCTCCGCCAGCATCGTGAAGTGCGGCACATCGCGCGTGATCGACGCATGCCCCGCCACCATCACGCCTTCGCCGATGCGGCAGAATTGGTGCACCGCCGATCCGCCGCCGAAAAACGTATGGTCCCCCACGCTCACGTGCCCGGCCAGCAGCGCGGCGTTGGCCAGCACGACATGGTTGCCCACCTCGCAGTCGTGCGCCGCGTGGCTCGACGCCATGAAGAAACAGTTCTCGCCCACGACGGTCGCCTTCCCCGCATGGATCGAGCGGTTGATCGTCACGTGCTCGCGCAACACCGTCCCCGCGCCGATCTTCACGCGCGCGTCGGTCGAGCGGTCGAATTTCAAATACTGGGGATCGCCCCCGATCACCGCGAAGGGATGCACCACCACCCGGTCGCCCAGTTCGCAGTGCTTCGTCACGATCGCGTGGGCCATGATCTCGACGTCCACGCCGAGCTGCGCGCCCGGTTCGACGATGGCGGTGGGATGAATCATGGCACGAAGTAACAGGTAACAAGTGCCCCAGGATCAAGTCCCGCGCAGCGCCCTCTTCGCCCCGCGCCTCCACCGAACACCCATCAACCGTAACCTATCGCCTCCCCCGTCCTCAGCCCGTTCGATACTTGTTACCTGTTACTTGTTGCTTGCAACTTGTCACCTCTCACTTCCGCCCTCTCACCGCCGGCAGATCCAGCTGCGTGTCCTTCAGCAGATCGTAGTTCTTGAGCAGCCGCAGCACCTGCAGGGTGTCGCTCTTGCTGTAGTTTTGGTTCACTTCGATTTTGTCGCACAGGTCGAGCAGCATGGCGCGGAACGAGATGATCGCATCCACCCCGTGCTGCTTCAGCAGCTCCACGCTCTGCGTCCGGAACGGCTCCGCCGTCGGCAGACTCGGCAGCACGAGGATTTTCAGCAACGGCCCGGCTCCGTCGTCCGCCGCGTCCGCCGGGAAAAACCGCTCCGCTTCCTTCAGCACGTTCTGCTGCAGAAAACTGAAGATCTCCGGCGTGCTCTTCAGCATCGTCGGAGTGAACACCCCCGTGTGCCAGCCCTTCACCGCCACGATCGCCTTCCGCACATACGGCAGCTCGTTCGAGAACAGGAAGAAATCCGGCTTCCGCGCCTCCCGCGTCCACGCGGGATTGTAGACGATCAGGTCGATCTCCTCCTCGGCCACTTTGCGGCGCGCCGACACCTGGTATTTCCGCGCTTGGCGGACCAGAAAACCGTTCTGCTCGAAATACTCGCGGACAATACCTTCGTCGATGGCGGACATGCGGGGAAGCTCGAGGGGGTTGCGCGGCTGAAAAGTGCGTCAGGCGGCGGGAGACCGCCGCGACGCCTCCGACCATGGTTTCGCTCCGCGCGGAAATCGAGAATCGAAAATCACGCACCGGCCCTCCCGTCGCCCGCGCGCGCGTGTCGCAGGCGCGCCCGACCACCCGCAGCGCGGTTGCGTCCCCGGCGCCGTCGCCGCTACGCGGCCCCGACCTCGCGAAAACTCGCCTCGACCAGCTCCGGCGCGATCCCACCCTGCGTCGCCGCCTCGCCGAGCCGTTTCAGCACGACAAACCGCAGCCCGCCCGCCCGCACCTTCTTGTCCCGCGTCATCGCGTCGTGCAGCGCCGCCCAACCCAGCGGCGCCCGCAGCCGTCCCGGCAATGCATGCGCCGCCACCGTGCGCTCGACCCGCGCCACCTCGGCCGCGCCGATGTAACCGAGTTTCTGCGACAACCGCGCCGCCGCGCACAGCCCGATCGCCACCGCCTCGCCGTGCAGATACTCGCCGTAGCCCGCGACATTCTCGATCGCATGGCCGAACGTGTGACCGAGGTTCAGCAGCGCCCGTCCGCCTTCCCTGGCCGTCTCGCGCTCGTCCGCCTCCACGATCCCCGCCTTGATCGCGCAGCACCGCCGGATCGTCCCGGCCAACGCCGGACTCGTCACCGTCAACGGATTCCGCTCCAGCGCCGCGAAGAGCTCCGCGTCGCGGAGCAATCCGTATTTGATCACCTCCGCCATCCCCGCCGCGAATTCCCGCGCCGGCAGCGTCGCCAGCAAGCCCGTCGCCACGTAGACGGCCCGCGGCTGGTGAAAGGCCCCGACCAGATTCTTGCCCGCCGCGATGTTGATGCCCGTTTTTCCGCCCACCGAACTGTCCACCATCGCCAACAGCGTCGTCGGCACTTGCCGGAACTCCACGCCGCGCAGCCACGCCGCCGCCGCGAAGCCCGCGAGGTCGCCCACCACGCCGCCGCCCACCGCAAACACCACGCCGCCGCGGTCGAGCTTGTGCTCGCCGAGAAAATCCAGCGCCCGGCCGAAGCCCGCCAGCGACTTCGCCCCTTCGCCCGGCGCCACCGCCAGCACCGGGGCCGCGCCAAACATCGCCCGCAGCGCCTCCGCCTGCGCCGCCGCGAGATTCGTGTCCGTGATCACCGCCACCCGCCGCCCCGCCGCGCCGAGCCGCGCCACCTCCGCCGCGATCTCCGCGTTCAAGTCCGCCGCAAACCGGATCGGATAACTGCG
>JBILLY010000140.1:0-8832 GCA_044375835.1 Opitutaceae bacterium | reverse complement strand
GTTCTACAATCCGACGAGACGCCACAGCTCGCTCGGTTACCGTTCACCTGTGGCTTTTGAAAACCAACCTACGAAAAACGACATCACAGCCGCCTGAATCCATGTCCACTTTTTCGAGGCAAGCCCAATGAGCGCGGTTTTCTGGTCCTTTTGCCAGAGGTCGAGGAGCACCTCCTGCAACTCGTAGCGCGTGAGCGAGTCGAGCATGCCGAAGGGCTCGTCGAGGAGGAGCATCTTGGGCGAGAGGGCGAAGGCGCGGGCGATGCCGCAGCGCTGGCGCATGCCCTGCGAGAGTTCGGCGGGTTTCTTGTGCATGGCGTCGGCGAGACCGACGACGCAGAGGTAGTATTCCGCGATCTGGCGGCGCTCCTCGCGGTCGGCGGTGTAGTAGACCTGGTCGATGTCGAGCATGACGTTCTCGAAGGCGGTGAACCACGGGAGCAGGCACGGCGCCTGGAACACGACGCCGCGATCCGGGCCGGCACCGGTGACTTCCTTGCCGGAGAGGATGATGCCGCCGGAGGAGACGTCGGTGAGGCCGGCGATCATGGACAGCACGGTGGATTTGCCGCAGCCGCTGTGGCCGATGAGGGTGATGAACTCGCCCTTGCGGATTCTCAGGTCGAAGTGCTCGACGATGACGGCGGGTTGGCCCGAGGGCGTCGGGTAGATTTTGCCGAGTTGGGAAATTTCGAGGAAGGACGACATGTTGGAGGCGTTCGGCGGGGCCGGTGGACGACGCGGGCGGTGGCGATCGCGTCAGGAAGCGACCGTGACCTCTTCCTTCCGGACCTCGTGCGGGCGGAGCGGGCGGCGGCGGTCGGTGCGCGGGAGTTCGAGGTCCTCGGGGAGGATGTCGGGCAGCACGAGCTTGCGGGTGACGGTGGATTTGCGCCGGGCGCCGTAGCCGAGGAGCTGGTGGGTGACGAGGGCGCGGAGGCGCTTGAACTCGGGATCGTGGTTGAGGGCCTTGCGGTCGCGCGGGCGGGCGAGGGTGACGGGGACGGACTCGCCGAGCGTGGCGCCGGGGCCGGGCGTGAGCGGGATGATGCGGTCGGCGAGGAGGAGGGCCTCGTCGACGTCGTTGGTGATCAGGACGACGGTCTTCTTGTCGACCTGCCAGATGCGCTCGATCTCGTCCTGGAGCGTGGCGCGGGTGAGGGCGTCGAGGGCGGAGAGCGGTTCGTCGAGGAGGAGGATCTGCGGATCCATCGCGAGGGCGCGGGCGACGCTGACGCGCTGGCGCATGCCGCCGGAAAGCTGGCGCGGGAGTTTGTCGCGGGCGGGGGTGAGGTTGACCATCGCGATGTATTTCTCGACGTGCCGGCGTTTCTTCTCGGGCGTGTAGTTCGGGAAGACCTGCTCGACGGCGAGGAGGATGTTTTCGTGGACGGTCAGCCACGGGAGCAGGCTGTAGTTCTGGAAAACGACGCCGCGGTCGGGCCCGGGGGCGACGATCTCGAGGTCGTTGAGCCGGACGGTGCCCGTATCCGGTTTCTGGAGGCCGGCGATGAGCGAGATGAGCGTGGTCTTGCCGGAGCCGGAGTAGCCGACGATGGCGACGAATTCGCCGCGCTCGATGGCGAGGTCGACGCCGCTGAGGACGGGCGGGCCGCCGAAGCCTTTGGAGACGCCGCGCAGTTCGAGGAAGGGCATGGGCGGGGCGATCAGGCGGTTTTGAAACGGCTTTCGAGCAGGCTCATGAGGCGGTCGAGGACGAAGCCGACGAGGCCGATGGTGATGATCGAAAGAATGATGTGCTCGTAGATGAGCGCGTTGTATTCCTGCCAGAGGAAGCCGCCGACGCCGGGGCGGCCGGTGAGCATCTCGGCGGCGACGATCACGAGCCACGCGATGCCGAGGCTGAGCCGGAAGCCGGTGAACATGTAGGGCAGCGTCGCGGGGATGAGGATTTTGGTGAGGGTCTTCCAGCGGGAGAGCTTCAGGACGCGGCCGACGTTGAGGTAGTCCTGCGGCACGGCGCGGACGCCGACGGCGGTGTTGAGCACGGTCGGCCACATGGAGCAGACCGCGATGGTGAAGAGCGCGCCGTAGGTGCCGGCTTCCTTGCCCATGTTGAGGAAGAGGACGAGGCCGAGGGGCAGCCAGGCGAGCGGGGAGACGGGGCGCAGGATCTGGATGATGGGGTCGAAGATTTTCGTGAACGTCTTCGAGAGCCCGAGGCAGAAGCCGATCGGCGTGCCGATGAGCAGCGCGAGCGCGTAGCCCTGCGCGACGAGCACGAGCGAATACCAGGTGAAGCGAAGGATGCCCTGGTCCATCTCGCCGCGTTTGGCGAAGGGCTGGAGGATATAGTCGCGGCTCGATTCCCAGGTCTTGAGCGGCGAGGGCAGGTTGCCGGCCCAGGTGGCGCTGGAGATCGCCCACACGGCGAGGACGAGGGCGAAGCCGACGAGCGGGAGCAGGAGCCAATCGAGTTGGAGTCGTTTCATGGGCGGGAGGCGGCGCGGCGGAGTTCGGCGGAGCGGGTGGCGACGGCGGACGCGAGTGCGTTGCCGAAGGAGAGGAGCGGGGAGACGATCGATTTGAGGAGGACGGAGGCGGTGAGCCGGAGGCGGAGCCGGTGGTCGCCTTGGTTGGCGGCGACCTGCAGCAGACCGACGGGGAGACCGATGGGGGCGGCGCGCCGCCACACCGCGGGCGGGCGGAGGGCGGAGAGAACCGGGTGGCGGCGCGCCGGGGTGGACATGGCGGTCAGCCCTTCAGCGATTTGACGGCGAAGCCGGCGGCGTAGGCTTCGGGTTTCGCGGGATCGAAGACCGCGCCGTCGAAGAGCGTCTCGGCGGAGGTGTCGGCGCCGCCGTGGGCGTAGCCGATTTCCTTCATCGCTTCCTCGTAGAGGTCGGCGCGCATGACGCGCTTGGCGATGCCGGCGTAGTCGGGCGCGCCGGTGACCATGCCCCAGCGGCGGTATTGGGAAAGGAACCACGTCGCGTATTTGGCCTGCGGGTAGTTGCAGTTCCGTTTGCTGAAGTGCATCGGAAACTCGTCCTTGCGCTGCCGGCCGTCGCCGTAGTCGAGCTGGCCGAGCAGGCGGCCCTCGATGATCTTGGCGTCGCAATTGATGTAGGTCGGCTTCGAGACGATCGTGCACTGCTCGGGGCGGTTGGCCATGACGTCGAGCCAGACGCTGGCCTCGTGGAGGGCTTTGAGGATGGCCTTGACGGTCTTCGGATTCTTCACCGCGAACTCCTCGGTGAAGGCGCACACCTTCTCGGGGTGATCCTTCCACATGTCCTGGGTGGTGACGGAGGTGTAGCCGATCCTGTCGGAGATGGCGCGGGCGTTCCACGGCTCGCCGACGCAGAAGCCGTCCATCTTGCCGATCTTCATGTTGGCGACCATCTGCGGCGGCGGGATGGTGATGAGGGAGACGTCCTTGTCGGGATCGATGCCGCCGGCGGCCAGATAGTAGCGCATCCACATCGCGTGGGTGCCGGGCGGGAACGTCATCGCGAAGGTGAGGGGCTCGCCGAGTTTCTTGGCGGCGTCGACGAAGGGTTTGAGGGCCTTGGGATCGGCGGCGACCTTGCCCTTCCACTCGGCCTTGAGGGTGATGGCCTGGCCGTTGCGGTTGAGGATCCAGGGGATGACCATCGGCTTCTTCGGGGAGCCGGCGAGGCCCATGGTGGAGGCGAGCGGCATGCCGATGAGCATGTGCGTGGCCTGGATGGAGCCGGAGGAGAGGTTGTCGCGGATGGCGGCCCAGTTGGCGCCCTTCGTCACCGTGGAGTTGATACCGTATTTTTTGAAGAAACCCTTCTCGTGCGCGATCTCGATGGGGGAGCAGTCGGTGAGGGCGATGATGCCGAAGTTGACGTTGGGGGCCTCGGGGGCGTCGCTCGCGGCGGCGGCGGTGGCGGCCCAGGCCCGGGAGCCGAGGGCGGACCAGAGGGCGGCGGCGCCGGTGCCGACGGCGGCCTGCGCGATCCAGCGGCGGCGGGGCAGCACGGATGCGGCGGGGCGGGCCGGGGAGCGGGTGGAGGAGTCAGGTTGTGGCGATGTCATGATGGTAGTGGTGGCTGAGGAAGCCGCGGTGGAGATCGGCGCGGAAGAGGCGTTGCGGCAGGCCGGGGTCGGTGCCGGCGGGAAGGAGACCGGCGGAGACGAGCGCGCGCTGCAGGGCGGCGGCTTTTTCCGGCGCGGGGATGCCGGCGTCGCGGCGGTGAAAGGCGATGAAATCGGGGACGGACTCGACGCGCTGGGCGTCGCAGGCGAACTGGCCGAGCAGGGCCGGGGCGATCACGCGCGCGGGAAGATTGAGATAGGCGGCCCCGCCGAGGAGTTCGGCGAGGGGTTCGCGGTGCTGGGGTTCGTCGCACCATGCGGCGGCCTCGGCGAGGGCACGGACGAGCGCGCCGTGCTCGGCGGCGCGGGTGTCGGCGAAGCGTTGCGACACCATGAGGACTTTCTCGACGTGGCCGGGATCGAGGGCGGCGCTCCAGGCGGGGCACCAGCCGACGTTTTCGCGGACGGCGAGGGAGTTCCACGGTTCGCCGGCGCAGTAGCCGTCGATCGTGCCGGCGGCGAGGTTGCGGAACATCTGCGCGGGCGGGACGATGACGATGCGCACATCGCGGTCGGGATCGATGCCGCCGGACTTGAGCCAGGCGCGGAGGAGCAGGTGGTGGGAGGACCACGGGAAGACGACGCCGAAGGCGAGCGGTTGGCGGCGGCGCACGGTCAGGGCGTGGTCGCGCAGCGAGGCGAGATCGCGGACGCCGGCCTCGCGCAGCGCGCGGGCGAGGGTGATGGCGTTGCCGTTGAGGCTCAGAACGAGTGCGGTCAGGACTTCGCAAGGCGGGCACCCGAGGCCGAGCCGGGCGGACCAGAGCATCGGCGCCGGGGCGTGCGCGGCGTCAAGTTCGCCGTAGATGATTTTTTCGCGGATCGTGGCCCAGCCGATCTCGCGGCGGAGCTCGACGCGGAGACCGTGGCGGCGGTAGCAGCCGTTTTCCTGGGCGACGACGAAGGGCGCGGCGTCGGTGAGCGCGAGGTAGCCGACGCGGAGCGGGCGTGCGGCGACGGAGGGGGAAGCGGGGGCGCGCGCGGTCGGGTCGGGACGGATCATGCCGGCGTTTTCAGCCGCCGGTGTGCCAGCGTGCGGGGCTGGCGCGATTACTGCTCTTCAAACATTTCATCGCAGGAATGAAGTCCACTCATCCATGAAGGAGACGCTCGACAGCCGGCAGTTGCAGGCCTTCGCCGCGCTGGCGCGGCGCGGCAGTTTCACGCTCGCCGCCAAGGATTTGTTTCTCACGCAGTCGGCGGTGAGCCACGCGATCAAGGCGCTGGAGGATGATGTCGGCTGCCGGCTGCTGGACCGCATGGGCCGGCGGGTGCTGCTGACACAGGCGGGCGAGCAGTTCCTGCGGCACACGGAAAAAATCCTGCGCGAGATGGAAGCGGCGCGGGCGGGGCTCGACACGCTCACGCGCTGGGGCCACGGGCGCCTGCGGGTGGGCGCGAGCACGACGGCGTGCCAGCACATCCTGCCGACGGTGCTGCGCGAATTCCGGCAGAGCTACCCGAAGTGCGTGATCCGCATCGAACCGGGCGACCACGGGCAGCAGCTCGAACTTCTCCGCGGCGGGCACATCGACCTCGCGATCGTGCTGGAGCCGCCGGGCGGCAGCGGGGGCGAGTTCACGTTCGTGCCGCTTTTCCACGACGAGCTGCGGTTCGTGGTGTCTCCGCTGCATCCGTGGGCGAAGCTCGACGCGGCGCCGCGCGAGTCGATCGAGGGCGAGACGCTCGTGCTCTACAACAAGACCAGCCAGACCTTCCGGCTGGTGAGCGAGTATTTCCGCGAGGAGAAGATCGCGCTCACGAACTTCATCGAGCTGGGGAGCATGGAGGCGATCAAGGAGCTGGTGAAGATCGGCATCGGCGCCGGCGTGCTGGCCCCGTGGATCGCGCGGCAGGAACTCGAAAGCGGTTCGCTCGTCTCGCTGCCGCTCGGGGTCCGCAAGCTGCGGCGCCGCTGGGGCGTCGCGCACCTGAAGGGCCGGCGGCTCGCCCTGGCGGAGGAGACCTTCGTCGGCCTGTGCGGCAGCGTATCGGAAGTTCTGGGACTCTCGGCGCCCGGCGTGGCGGCGTGAGCGGCCCGCCGTGAACCCGGCGGGCAGGGTCCCCGCGTCAGATTTCCCAGGTGTGCTCGGGGGCGAGCGGAGCGACCTGGCCGACGAGCGCTTCCTGTTTGCGGCGGGAGCGGACGACGAGGTTGTCGCCCTTGAAATAGGCCACCGACTCGGCGGGGATCGATTTCATGAGCCAGACGTTGGAGCCGATGATCGAGTGCGCGCCGACGTGGGTGTCGCCGCCGAGGATGGTGGCGTGGGCGTAGATCGTGACGTGGTCGCCGATATCGGGGTGGCGTTTGAGGCCCTTGATCGGGCGGCCCTCGTTGTCGACCTCGAAGGACTTCGCGCCGAGGGTGACGCCCTGGTAGAGCTTCACGTTGGCGCCGACGCGGGCGGTCTCGCCGATGACGACGCCGGTCCCGTGGTCGATGAAGAAATGGCTGCCGAGCTGGGCGCCGGGGTGGATGTCGCAGCCGGTGCGCTCGTGGCCGTATTCCGTGAGCATGCGCGGGAGGAGCGGCACCCGCTGGTGGTAGAGCACATGGGCGAGCCGCTGGAGCGAGATCACGAGCACGCAGGGGTAGGCGAGAATGATCTCCTCCACGCTCCGGGCGGCCGGGTCGCCGGCGTAGGCGGCGTCGACATCGGTCTTGATGATGCGGCGCAGGTCCGGGAACTGGGCGAGAAACGCGGCGGTGTGCTCGCGGGCCTTGGCCGCGGGCTCAGCTTCGCGGGCGAAGCGCAGGCATTTCTCGATCTCGGCGGAAAGGCGGCGGTCGATCTGGAGCAGCAGCCGGTCGACCAGCGCCGGCAATTCGGCCTCGGCGAGTCCCCGCTCCTCGAAAAAGCCGGGAAAGAGCAAGTGCATGCAGTCGGCCGCGAGCTGCTGGACGGATTCCTGCGACGGGAGGTTGACGCCGTCGATGTGGTTGATGCCGCCGTGGCTGCGGTAGGAAGCGAGCAGGGCCTGCTTGATGGCGTCGAGGTGCATGGCGGCGAGCGGTCGAGCGGTGAATCGCATCGCGCGTGCCCACGCGAGCCAGAATCGTGTCGCGGCGGGCACGGGGCGTGCTCGACGGGCGGGTGGCGGCGGCGCCCGGCACGTATCGACGTCGCGAATTCGCGGCGAAAAGCGGACGCCGGCCAAATCCGGCATCGACAACCGGCGGCGGCCGGCCACAGTTATTCACAAGATATCCACACCCACTCCACCCGATGGAAACCCTGCGCGGGGCCACGGCCCCCAATTCGCGGATCAAGGTATCGGCCAAAGTTAAGACCTTCGTGCTCGACACGAACGTCCTGCTTCACGACCCCCAGTCGATTTTCAAGTTCGAGGAGAACAACCTCGCGATTCCGGTCGAGGTCCTCGAGGAGCTGGATTCGATCAAGGGCGAGCAATCCACCGAGCGCGGCCGCAGCGCGCGGCGCGTGCATCGCATCTTGCAGGAACTGCTGCCCGACACGCGCGCGATGCACGAAGGCGTGGAGCTGGAAAACGGCGGCACGCTTTCGATCATCATCAATCCCTACCTGATGGATGCGTCGAAGCGGTCGCCGGCGATGGACCGGCTGCGCGCGATTTTGCCCGATCTGTCGAAGAAGGACAACCGCATCATCGCGGCGGCGCTGTTCGTGCAGGAGCGGTTCCCGCCGCCGACTATTTTGGTGACGAAGGACGTCAACGTGCAGCTGAAGGCGCGCGCCGTCGGGCTCGAGTCGGAGGATTACCTCAACGACAAGGTGCCGGCGCTGGACGACGAAGCGAGCTACCGCGAGATCCCGGTCAATATCTACGAGCTGCAGCGTTTTTGTTCGGAAGGGCAGTTCGACGTGGGCGACGAGGACGCGCGGCAATTGTATCTGAACGAATATGTGCTGCTGCGTTCGGACGAAGGAAAGACGATGCCCGCGCGCTACTACGGCGACGGATTGGTGCGGCGGCTGAAGATTCCGGATTTTGTGAAAGCGCCGGGCGGCATCCCGATCCGCGCGCGCAATCTCGAACAGCAGTTTTTCATGGATGCGCTGCTCGACGACAGCATCCATATGCTCACCTGCTACGGCAAAGCCGGCACGGGCAAGACGCTGCTCTCCACGGCGTGCGCGCTGCACCAGACCCACGACGACCACTCGCGTTACGACGGCGTGTCGATTTCCCGGCCGGTGATCGCGCTCGGCAAAGACATCGGTTTTCTGCCCGGCTCGCTGGAGGAGAAGATGAAACCGTGGCTGCAGCCGTATCATGATGCGCTGGAAGTGCTCATTCCGTCGAAGGCGCCGAAGGATCCGCAGTTCGCGTCGAAGAAAGTCTCCAAGAAGAAGCAGAAGAAACACGACGACCACGGGATCGCGGCGATGTCCGCCGCGGGTCCGAGCCACGTGGGTCACAACGGCGGCAACGGCGGCGCCGGAGCGGCAAAGCCCTACGAGCGTTTGCTGAAGAGCGGGATGGTCGAGATCGAGGCGTTGGCCTTTATCCGCGGCCGCTCGATCGCGCGGCGGTTTTTCATCCTCGACGAAGCGCAGCAGCTGACGCCGCACGAGGTGAAGACCGTCATCACGCGTATCAGCGAAGGTTCCAAAATCGTGCTGATCGGCGATCCCGCGCAGATCGACAACCCGTATGTCGACTCCCGCAGCAACGGCCTCGTCTATTGCCACAACCGGATGAAGGGCCAGAGCATCGCGGCGCACGTGAAACTGACGAAGGGCGAGCGCTCGAAAC
>JBILLY010000139.1:0-8846 GCA_044375835.1 Opitutaceae bacterium | reverse complement strand
CGAAGGCACCAAAGAAGCTGCGATAGCGACGAATGTTTCCCTTCCCCTGAATCCTAGCAAATGCCACCGAGTGCTTGGAGCACTGCCAATCCGCGTTCAACAACCGGGCAATGTGCGGAAAAACGATCATGTCGCTATCCCCTTCGACCAACACGACGGTCTTTGAGAAAAATGCGGCATTGTTGTTCTCGAAACAAATGACTTGGAAGGCATCCTTGGCCGCGAGGGTGATCTCGACTGGCTTCGCCTGCGTGAAGGGTTTTGGCACACCGTCGATCTTTGTCTTGGAAAGCCGCACGAATGTGGCCGTGGCTTCCGGACCTAGGAAGAGTGGTGAGTGCGTTGTGACAACAACGTGGTGCTTTCCGGAGAATACACGCAGAGCATCAAAGAGAATCCGCTGCGCGTCAGGATGCAGGAAAAGCTCAGGCTCCTCAAAAAGAAGAAGGTAAGACGGTAGCTTCGGATTGGTTTGGTTGTCTGGGTCTACAGTTGGAGCTTCTTCTTCCGGATTGGCCGCCTGTTCTGCCAGCTTCTTTGCTTCGCGAAACTCCTTCTCTGCCACGAACTCCACATAGGTTCGCAATATGGCGAAGACAACAGCACGGCGCAGTCCATCTCCCTTCAAGTCGAGAGGACCCTTCACCCCGTCGTCAGCAAGAAGCTGCGCGGTTGACATCACGGACTTGATGCTCGGCGGCGGAATCTCGAGTTCCAAAGAAACGGAGGCGAAACTCTCGCGGAGCAATTCCTGCATCCGCTGCTCAATTTTTTGTATGTCGGGAAGACGTTTGTCCTCGATCAAACCTTGATCGTTCCGGATACGAGTCAGCTGCTTGGTTAGATCTTGAAAGAGCTTCTTCGCATCGCCGAGTTGCGGCTCGATCCAGTCCATCACGATGCTGAGGATTCTTCCGAAAGGGCTCGTCTCGGCAGTTTTCGTTTCATCCCGCAAATCTTTCACCGCTGGGATATAGATGGGTTCAGGCAACATCGGGGAGACGCTGAATCCACCGCCGGTGGGTAGCGGAATGAAGCGCCTTTCTTTCTCGGCTTCGGGCAACGATTCCCCAAGCGCCTTGATCGCATCTTTCACGGCTGTCTGCGTGCTCGTAGTGGTGATCTTATCTTCGAGCTCGGCGTATTGAGCGAGCGCTTTGGCGCGGAATGCAGCACCCGGCTTTTGTTTGGCGACGATTGCATCAATGAAGCCCGGCTGGAACCGCTCCGCTTTGGGGACCATGCCATAGTATCCAATTTGGTTCTTTCCGTCGCTGCCCCAGCGGCGCACTAGCATCAATTTCCCATCGGTTATCAGTGGCTCAATCTTCGTGCGGTGTTCATCCGCCAATCTCGCGAGGTCGCTTTCCCCGACCTCACTGAATCCGACCGCGATGACAATGTCTTCGTTCGGGTCGAAAAAATTGGTTTCAACCAACACCGTGCCGCGAAGGAAGAGCGAGAGAGCTTGGAGAAAGCTCGATTTCCCCGCGTTGTTCTCTCCGGTCAGGCAGACGAAGCGAGAAATCGGGATCTCCACATCACGCAACGCCCGATAGTTTTTGATGCTCAGAGACGCGAGTTTCATGCCGAGGTAGCTAGAACGCTATTGCGGCACTACGTCGAGAGATGGCCCAAAGAAAGGCTCGCCGTCGGAATGAATCGTCGTGGTATGATAGCCCATCACTTCAGCCGTTTGACGTTGTTCGCGGAAAGAAGCGTGCGCATCTGGGTGATGGCGATCTCGTTCAACTTGAGCAGGCGCTCCGGCTGGGGCAGGCCTTGGCGGATGAGGACGGAGTTGAGGCTCTCGAGGTTGGTGAGGACGACGAGCTGTTCCAGCGGAGCGTGGTCGCGGATGTTGCCATCGGCTTCAGGATGGGCGTCGCGCCATTGCTTCGCGGTTTGGCCGAAGAGGGCGACGTTGAGCAGATCGGCTTCGGTGGCGTAGACGAGCGACGCTTGGGTCTTGGTGACAGTGGGCGGGAGGAGCGTCTCCTTGATCGCGTCGGTGTGGATGCGGTAGTTGATCTTGGCGAGGGTGCGCTGGAGGTTCCAGCCGAGCTTGAGGCGGTCGTTTTCCTCGTCCTTCAGCCGCTGGAATTCCGTGATCAGGTAGAGCTTGAACTCCGGGCTGAGCCACGAACCGAACTCGAAAGCGATATCCTTGTGGGCGTAGGTGCCGCCGTAGCGTCCCGCGCTCGCGATCAGGCCTTTGGCCCCGGTCACTTCGATCCACTTCTTCGCCGAGAGGAAGAAACTGTTCCGGCCCGCCTCATTTCTAATTCCCTCGAATTCGAGGGAATTAAAACCGGGGTTGTTGATGCGTTCCCAGACGCCGAGGAACAGGACCGTGTCTTTATTCTTAAGCCATTGCTCAATCAACGCGCCCGCGCCATCGAAGTTACGCACCATGTCGGTGAGCGATATATAGTCTCCTCCCGCCTGTGAGAGAATGCCGATGGACGTCCCTTGAACCACGATGGCGCTTCGTTTGTTTTTGCTCATGGCATTGGCCGGTGAGTTGGCGAAGAACTCAATGGGGTCGAGTTTGGGAGAGTGAGCGCCGTGAAGAACTTCGCCATGCTCGGATTCGTAAAGTCTATGGCCGGCGAATTTGCGCTTATCAACGGTCAAATATAGCGGTCAAACATAGGGTCAGGCGTGGGGGCTCGGGTTGGATCCGAATTTCCTTGGGTGCGGGACAACGGGCTCGTTCCACCGGTCGCACGCGGCACCGAAAGCGCCCCTGGCGCCCCGCACGCCCTCCACGCCGTCCGCTTTCCGATGATCACGGCCCGCTTCGCGCGGGGTCGAAATCGGGATCAGGGGCGCGGGGCCGGGTATCGTTTCAGCCGCTGGGCGCGGACGGCGGACCGCGGCGCGCGCCTCCGCGGCGAGGCCCGCCGCGCACGCCAGCAAGGTCGCGCGCGCGGGCACCGGCACCCGGCGTCGGATGCCGGCCGAGCGCTGCAGGCCGCGGCGTCGGCGGCCGGCCGGCTCAGGGCAGTTCGTAGATTTCCACGAGCGCCGCGCCGGTCTGCGCGGGTGTCGCCCCGGTGACCTGCGCCGTGTAGGCGCCGGGGGCGAGCGTGACGAGAATCGCCGCATCGCGGCCGCCGGTCGCGAGCGCAAAGGCCCCGGCACCCGCCGCGGCCTCCGCCAACTCGGCGGCGCTCGCCGCCGTCTGCGCCGGACCCACGGCCTGCGGCGCGCCCCAGTCGTCGTTCTGCGCGACCAGCGTCGTGCCGCGGTAAATCGCGAGCCGCGGATCGGCCAGCGTGCCGGCCACACCGAAGCCCGCCAGCGCGGGCCCGACGCCGCGCACGAGCATCTTCTTCGGCGCGTTGCCCGCGACGACGAAGCCGCCGATCAGCATGCCGTCGCCCGCCTCGACCGTGCCGCGGGTCGAGAGGTTCACGAGCCGCGGCGCCGCCGTCGCGACCGCCGCGCCGGCATCGTAGATTTCGGCCAGGCCCACGCCGGCCTCGGCGCCCGTGCCGACGACGTGCACCGTGTAGGCGCCGGGGGCGAGCGCCGCGACGAGCGCGGCATCGCGGGCACCGGGCGCGAGGGCAAAGGCCCCGACCTCCGCCGCCGTGGCCGCGAGATCGGCGCCGCTCCAGTCGTCGTTTTCGAGCACGAGGCGGCCGGCGCCGTCGAAGAGTTGCAGGCGCGGGTTCGCGAGCGCGCCGCCCACGCCGAAGCCGGCGAGCGCCGGACCCACGGCGCGCAGGAGCACGCGTTGCGCGCCCGTGCCGCCGACGACGAAGCCGGTGATGAGCGTGCGCTCCGCGGCGACGCGGGCGCGGGCGGAGAGGTTGGCGAGCCGGTCGGTGCGCGCGACGGTGGCGGCGAGGCCGTTGAACACGACGGGCGCGCGGCCGGCCGCCGTGATCGTGCCGGCGACGGTCGTCGTCGCGGCATCCACCGTGCCCGTGATCGTCGCGCCGCCCGCCGCGTCGACGCGGAAGGTGCCGTCGGCGGAGATCGTGCCCGTGCCGCCCGCGACGCCGGTGCCGCTGCTGAGCACGAGCACCTGGCCCTGCGTGCCGACGATGGTCGTCGTCGAGCCGGCGGCGGAGTTGACGGCGGGCGCGACGTAGATGCCGGCGAGTGCGGCGGTGGCGCCGGTGCGCGGCTGCACGGCGGCGTTGAACGAGAGGCCGAGCTCGACGATCGAGCCGGTGATCGCGCCGCCGCTCAGGCGGCCGCGGAAGGTGCGCGGCACACCGGCGCGCGCGACGGGACGGCCGTCGATGCCGGCCGCGGCCAGCGGCGTGCCCGTGTCGAGCGGGGTCACGACGGCGTCGAAGGTGCCGTCGGCATTGAGCGTGAAAGCCACGACGAAGGCTTCGCCGGTGGCGCCGATGAAGCAGAGCAGCGTGCCGGACTTGCCGTCGGGCGCGAGGTCGACGGCGACGGTGTCGTTGTTCTGCGTGAGGCCGAAGAAGACCTGGTGCTGCGTGCGGCCGATGACGTTGAACTCCTGCACAAGCTCGGGGGCGGCGAGGTAGATGGCGTTGCCCGGTTGCGAGGCGCGCACCACGACGGCGCCGGCGGCGCCGGTGAGCGTGAGGGTGTTGCCGGCGATCGAGGCCGGGCCGCTCGCGACGACGAAACTCACCGGCAGCCCGCTCGACGCGGTGGCCGCGAGCGCGAACGGGGCGTCGCCGGTCTGCCGGTTGGCCAACGGGGCGAACGCGATCGTCTGCGCGAGCTTGCCGGCGACGGAGAAGGTGCGCTCGGCCGACGCGGGCTCGTAGTTGCCGTTGCCGGCCTGGGTGGCGCGGACGACGACGGTGCCGGGCGCGGTGAAGGTGAGCGCGGAGCCGCTCACGGTGGCGGGGCCGCTCGCCACCGCGAACGTCACCGGCAGGCCGGTGCTGGCCGTCGCGGCGAGCGCGAACGGCGCGGCGAGCCCGGGCGCGCCAGCGGGCGCGGGGAAGGCGACGGTCTGCGCGGCCTTCGCGATCACGAGCGCGGCGTTGGCGCTGCCGGTGTAGTTCGGCGCCGTCACCGTCACGAGGACGGTGTAGCTGCCGGCGGCGGTCGGATTCTGCACCGAGTAGGAGAGGCTGTGGGCGACGGCCGGGCTGAGCGAGACCGTGGCGGCCTTGGGCGTGCCGTCGTAGACGTGGCTGAGGTTGCCGAAGGTGACCGCGACGTTGGCGGGCGTGATATCGGCGATCGGCCGGGGCGGCGTCAGCTGGTAGTTGCCGGAGTCGGCGCCGTCGAGGGCGAGACCGGTGACCGTGACAGCGAGGCTCGAGCCCACCCCGGCGGCGGGAAACGTGCCCACCGCCGCGGACGTGACGAGCCGGACGGTGTCGCCGGAAACGACGCCGACGAGCGCGGCGGCGGAGAGGTTGAGCGTCGCGGCGACGCTGGCGTCGTAGACTTTGTGGTTGGCGACGAGCCCGGAGACGGTGAGGGACTTGGCGGTGACGTCGGCCGTGGACGTGGGCTCGGTCAGCAGGTAGTTGGGCGCCGCGGCGCCGGCGAGGGAAAGGCCGCGGATGACCACGAGTTTCCCGGTGCCGACCTTCTTTTCGTCGCCGGCGACCTTGGTGGAAAATTCGCCGGCAGGCGTGCCGGCGAGCGACACGAGCGCCGCATCGGCCGGGAGCACGCCGACCAAGGCGGGCGTGCCGGTGAGCGCGACGACCTTGGTGCCGTCGTAGATGCGGCTGGTTGCGGCGAGACCCGACACCGAGAGGGCGGCGCGCTGGATCGTGAGCGTGAGCGTAGCGGTGCCGGCGTTGCCCGCCAGATCCGTGACGGTAACGACGACGGTGAACGAACCGGCGACAGCGGGCGTGCCGGCAATCGTGCCGGTGGCGGCGCCGAGCGTGAGGCCGGCCGGCAAGCCGGTGGCGGACCAGCTCGTCGCGGCGCCGGTGGCGGCGACCGTGAAGCTATACGGCGTGCCGTAGGTGCCGGCGTCGAGTGCGGTGGAGGCGACGACCGGCGCTATGGTGTCGATCGTCACCGGGAAATCGGCCGAGGCGGCGCTGGTGTTGCCGGCGACATCGGTGGCGGTCGCGGTGAAGAGGTAGGTGCCGTCCGCGAGCGACACGGCGGTGTAGTCGAAACTCCAGGCGCCGGCGGCATCGGCGGTCGCGGTGCCGACGGCGCCGACGCCGTTGCGCAGGACGGTGACGGTGGTGCGGGCGTCGGCGGTGCCGGTGAGGACGAGCGTCGGGTCGGAGGTGATGCGGTCGGTGGCGGAGCTGCCGGTATCGGTCGTGATGGCGGCGATGACGGGTGTGGCGACGGTGGTGTCGATGGTGACGAGGTAGGTGGCGGAGGTCGCGCTCACGTTGCCGGCGACATCGGTGGCGACGGCGGTGAAGCTATGCTCACCCGCGCCGAGGGTGGTGCCGGTGTAGTCGAAGCTCCACGCGCCGGTGCTGCTCGCGGTGGCGGTGCCGATGGCGTTGCCGCCCTTGGAGAGGGTGACGGTGGCGTAGGCCTCGGCGGTGCCGTTGAGGACGAGCGTGGTGTCCTTGGTGATGCCGTCGGTGGCGCTGGCGCCGGTGTCGTCCGCGAGGTCGGTGATGACGGGCGCGGCCACGGTAGTGTCGATCATGATGCCGGTGAACCCCCCATACAGTGAGGACTGGGGTGGGCGCGGCGAGAGCGGGCCGGCGTTGCCCGCGGCATCGACGAATTGGGAGTAGAGGGCGTGGGCACCGGGAGCGAGGGTGGTCGTGGTGATCGACCACGTGCCGCCGGCGACCGGCGCGGTGCCGAGGAGCGTCGTCTGATCGGTATCGTAGAGTTTCACGGTCAGGCCGGCTTGGCCGGAGCCGGTGAGCGTGGGTGTGGTGACGCGGGTTACGCGGTCGCCGACGGTGCCGGAGTCGCTGGCGGCGGCGAGCGAGGGGAGGTCTCCGCGAGGGGGAAGGGAGGTGAGGGCGCTGGCGTTATTCGTGCCGGTGAGGGGGGTGGAGTTGCCGGCGGTGTCGGTGGCGGTGAGGATGACGTTGAGATTGGTGCCGTTGCGGGAGATGGCGGAGGTGGCAGTCCAGGTGCCGGAAGTATTCGTGGCGGTAACGGCGGTGCCGCCGCCGAAGGCGCTGAAGTTTACGGTGACGGTGGCGACATCGGCGTTGTTGTCGCCGGAGGCGGTGTTGTTCCAGGTGGCCGTGACGGAGTCGCCTTGCTTGAAGTAGCCGTTGAGGCCGGTGGCGCCGGTGAGGGCGATCCGGGCGGCGGTGACGACGGGGGCAACGCCGTCGACGTTGAGCGCGGCGGTGGAGCCGACGGCGGCGAGCGTGAGCACGGCATCGGCGCCGCCGGCGCTGCGGAGCGTGCCGCTGTTGAGGGCGAGGGTGCCGACGGCGAGGCCGTCGTTATCGAGGTCGCCGGCCTGCACGGTGTAACGGAAGACGGTCGCGGTCGTGCCGGAGCCGGAGAGGTAGGTCGCGGCGCGCGCGGTGCTGCCGACGGTGAGACCGAGCGCGGGCGTGCCGCCGGTGGTGACGACGGTGACAGCGGCGGACCAGTTGACGGTGAAGTCGAGGGTGGCGCCGAGTTTCGCGGTGCCGGCGGCGGGGACGGAGACGGAGGCGACGGTGGGATTGGACGCGCCCGTGGAGAAGGTGGCGACCGGCGAATAGCCGGTGCCGGCGGCGTTGGTGGCGTAGGCCGAGTAGCTGTAGCCGGTCGCGGACGCGAGGCCGGTGAGATCGACGGTGAACGTGCCGGTCGCGGTGCCGGTGGCGGCGAGTTTGACGACGCCGGTGCCGCCGATCCGCGGGGCGGCGTTGGTGGCGGTGGGGGCGTAGACGACGCCGCGCTCGGTGACGGCGGCGCCGTTGTCGGCGGTGACTTCGCCGCCGAGGGTGGCGGTCGCGTGGGTAACGGCGGTGCCGGTGGGCGCGGAGACGGCCGGGGCGACCGGCACGAGGAAGACGAAGGCGGCGCCGGACGTCTGGGCAAAGGTGTTGAACGGGTTGCCGTTGATGCCGGTGGCGTTGCTGGGCTCGACGGGCGTGGCGGCGGCGACGGTGCCGCCGGCAGACACGGCCACGGCGGAGCCGAACTGGTCGCGGGCCCGGGCGGCGCTGGCCTTGAGGTAGGCGCGCTGGGTCCACGTGGTGCCGCTGCGCGTCCACACGTAGGTGGCTCCGGCGGACGGGGCGCTGTCGTCGGTTTGGTTGCCGCTGAAGCCGCCGAAGCCGCTGGCCTCGCCCCAGGCGCCGATGGCGACCACATCGCCCGACACGGAGACCGAGGCGCCGAAATTATCGCTGGGACCGCTGTTGCTGGCCTTGAGGTAGGCTTGCTGCGTCCACGCGGTGCCGCTGCGGGTGAAGACGTAGGCGGCGCCGGCGTTGATCCGGCTGTTGTCGGCGGCGTCGCCGTTGGCGCCGGTGGCGGCGCTGTCTTCCTGGTGCGCGCCGATCACCACGGTGTCGCCGGAGACAGCCACGGTTTTGCCGAAGTAGTCTTCGGCGCCGGGGTGGGAGGCCTTGAGGTAGGCCTGCTGCGTCCACGTCGTGCCGGAACGGGTGAAGATGTAGGCGGAGCCGGCATCGGAGAGCGAGTTGGAGGCTTGCTCGCCATTCACGCCGGTGCCGGGGCTGTCTTCGCGCCAGGCGCCGACGACCGCGGTGTCGCCGGAGAGGGCCACGGCGTAACCGAATTGGTCATACTCGCCGGTGTTGCTGGCCTTGAGGTAGGCCTGCTGCGTCCACGTCGTGCCGCTGCGGGTGAAGACGTAGGCGGCGCCGGCGTAGGGGGCGCTCTCGTTGGCCTGCGCGCCGTTCACGCCGGTGGCGCTGCTGCCTTCCTGCGGGGCGCCGACGATCACGGTGTCGCCGGAGATGCCGACGTCG
>JBILLY010000138.1:0-8847 GCA_044375835.1 Opitutaceae bacterium | reverse complement strand
CTTCCGCCTCGCTCGAGCGCCCGAAGTGGTGATTCAGCAGGTTGCCCAAGCCGTTCCACGGGTAGGCAAAGTTCGGTTTCAACTCGATCGCCTTCCGATATGCCATCTCGGATTCGTCGAAACGCTCGAAGTGATCCTGTAGCAAATTACCCAAGTTGTTCCAAGGAGAGGCAAAACTAGCGTCGAGTTCGATCGCCTTTCGATACGCAAGTTCAGCCTCATCCAAGCGGCCGGAGTATTCTTGCAGCAAATTCCCCAGACCGTTCCACGGGTATGCAAATTTCGGATTCAGCTCTATCGCCTTTCGATACGCCATCTCAGCCTCGGAGAAACGTCTGAAACGGGTTCGCAACAGTTTCCCGAGGGCGTTCCACGGATCGGCAAATTTCGCATCGAGCTCTATCGCCTTCCGATACGCCGCCTCCGCGAGAACCCAAGCGGACCTTTCCTCCAGAAAATCAGTAAGCCGATACCACCACCCGGCCTCTTGGGGCTTATACCCGACCTGTTTGCGAAGGCCCGTCGGCATCTGCTGGAAAAACGCCAGCACGTCGCTCTCGGGCAAATGCCGCTTCGCTTCCGCGGTATCGAACCACTCGGAAAACGAAGCGAAGGCGTCGCTGTCCCAGCCCTCTCGGAAGGCCGCACGCACGAGTTCTCGCCGCGATTCCGCCGTCTCGGATCGCTCCATCGCGCTGTGCAGGAGGTCCCTCGCGTCGCGCCGCCCGTCCGGTCCGCACTCGGCCGTCTGCCGCGCCACCTTGGCGAGCGTGTCCGCATGCGCGGCGTCTGGGAAGACAAGGCGCAAAATCGCAATAAACCAGTCGAAGCGGCTCCGCGCCGCCCGGCCGTGCCGCATCAGGTAGTGGATATTGGAAAAACGGTCGGCGAGCAGGTAGCTCTTCTTCTTTGGACGGCCGGCCGCCTCGACAACATGCCCCGCCTTCACGAGCGCCCGCAGCTGCGCGCTCACCTGGTTGCTCGGCACGCGCGTGGCCTGGGCGATCGCCGCGACGTCCACCGGATCCCAGTTGAGCGCGACGGCATCGAGGATGCGCTGCTGCTGAACCGGCAGAGCATCGATGATCGACTTGAAATACGGCGTGAATTCGTCGAGCAGTCGCTCCAAGTCGGCCCGGATGTCGCCGCGCAGCCCCTCCGCCAGCAGGCGGTAAAACGTTTTGATGAGCCGCGGGTTTCCGCCCGTAAGCAGGTGCAGCGAGCGCATCGTGCCCTCGCGCTCGCGCACCGCCTGCGCCACGATCGTGTCGCTCCGCGCCTGAGCGAGCGTGAGGAGGCACATCTTCATTTCGTCGAGGGAGAGCGCCTTTAGCTCGAAAACGCGGAAGAAATCGTAGAACGGCTGGTCGACATCGGTGACTTCCGGGAAATACCGCGTCGCCCCGCCGATAAGCATGATCCGCGATTCTTCCATCAGCACGGCGCGGAGGCGGTGCAGCGCGGCCGGATCGCTGATGGCGGACAGCGCATCGTTCAGATTGTCGACGAGCAGCAGCGCGCGCCGCCCGCGCCGTGCGACGGCGTCGAGAAAGGTCGTCCGCGCCCGCTCCTCGATGTCCGCCGGAGCTTCGTCCAGGAGCGCCGAAGCCCGGTCGGCCGTATCTTGCGTGGCGTGCTCCCACTGGCGGATGGCTTCGAGCCAGAAATCCGCCAGATCGCCCACGCGCCGACTCTCCTCGTCGAACACCACGGGTTGCCACTCGCGCGCCAACGTGGGATCGCGATCCACGCTGTGCGCGACGGCCCAGAGCGTCGTGGTCTTGCCCATGCCGCGCGGACCGACGAGCAGCACGTGCTGGGGCGAGCGGCCGGCGACGTTTTGGCGGACCGTGTCGAGCAACGCGGCGAGCATGGGCCGGCGCGCGACGAATTCGCCGAGCAGCGACTCGGCCGGCAGCAACGCGGGATTGTAGAGGGCAAACGGGACCGTGGAGGACATCGGCGTTCAGGCGGTTTTTCGTTTCCAGAAATCCCGGAGGATATTCGACGCGAAGTGCGTGCGCTGCTCGTCGCCGATATCCTGCCGCAGGTAGCCGTCGTGCTTGAGCACGTCGACGACGTAGTCGAGTTCGTCGAGGGCCAGCGCGCGCTGTTCGGGCAAAGGCACCAGCGCGGCGTGCGCCGCTTCGAAGTCGGCGCGCCCAAACCCGCGGTCCGCATGGCTGAGCCGCCGGAGGATCTCACGCGCGAGCCGGCATTCGCTCTCCGTGAACGTGTCCTTCAGCCGCGTGAACATCCCCGAGCAATACTCGTTGCGCGGACCACCCACGAGATGCTCGCGGTAAATGCGTTCCAGCGCCACCGGCGTCGGCGTTTTTGCGGATAGGTTTTCCCGCAGTTCGGAGACGAAGAGCTGGAGCAGAATCGGCCAGTGTCCGCCGAGCAGTTTCAGAATGTGCCGTCGTCCGGCGGCGGACAGCGGCACCCGGTTGTCGCCCGCCAGCGTCGCCAGGAACTTCAGCGCCTCGGCTTCGGTCAGTGGCGGAATTTCCAGCGTATCGAAATCGTTGATTGTGGGCGCAAGGCCGAGCCGGCGCACGACTCCCTTCAGCCCGATCGATCCGGTGACAAGGAATCGCGGCGCCAACACAACCAACTCCTGTCGCGCCGCCCGAAACCAATTCAGCAATGCTTCGACCTCCTCCTTGCTGTGTTTCCGTGCGACCAAGTTCAGGAAGACAGGAAACTCATCGAGCAGGAAAATTATCGGCGGATTGGTCTCCTTGAGGAGACTCAGCAAGTCATCTGCCAGCGGGCGCCACGCCGGGTGTGCACTCTTGGCGGAGGAGAGTTTGATGCCGTTCCCCATCAATTGGATTTCCTCGATGCGCCTGAGGAGTTGGGTGCCTTTTTGGACTAGCCACGGAGCCTTGGGTCCCGGCTTCCCCAACTCCGTCCGCACCTTCGCCAGCATAGCGAGCAGCCAAGCGTCCACCGAGTCATACTGTTCCAAGTTCAGTGAAATCGGCACGTATCCCGTGGGCGGCGCCGCCTCGATTTTCTTGAGGCACGAGGTCTTGCCCGTGCGTCTTGGACCGAGAAACGCCACGTGGGCGTGCTCCAAAGCCCTGAGCAATCGCGCTATGAGCTCTGGACGGGGGTAGAAATCATCCTCCGATACGGGAGGGCCGACCTTGATGTTCATGCAACAGAACCACTGCGCATTTTTTAAATTGCGCAATAAATTTTTTGCCAACTCCTGGAAATCAACCACCCACCCGCCAAGAAAACGCAGACCCATACACCGGAGAACCGATCACCTACACAGCACACTTCCACCCACCTCCGCCCGACTCCCGCATTGCCCTCGCGCCGCCGCACGCGACGCTGGCATCCCCTCCCCACCTCGCCGTCGCTTCGCCTCCGCCCGTGAAATTCCGCTTCCCCGCCGCCGCCCTGCTTCTTGCCGCCCTGTGCTGCGCCCTCCGCGCCGCCGAGCCCAAACCGCCCGAGGGTTTTCGCCCGCTCTTCAACGGCCGCGACCTCAGCGGCTGGCACGGGCTCAACCCGCACGACGTCGCCAAACTCACCGGGGAGAAACGCGAGGCCAAGCTCGCCGCGATGCGCGCCGAGTTCGCGAACCACTGGCGCGTCGAAAACGGCGAACTCGTCAACGCCGGCACCGGCCCCTACGCGACCACCGACGAGTCGTTCGGCGACTACGAGCTCCTCATCGACTACAAGACGGTCGCTAAAGCCGACAGCGGCATCTACCTGCGCGGCCAGCCGCAGGTGCAGATCTGGGACAAGCACCAGGTCTTCGACCCCAAGAAGCCCGACCGCCGACCGCACCTCGGCTCCGGCGGCTTGTTCAACAACACCCCCAAAACCCTCGGCCGCGATCCGCACATGGTCGCCGACAAGCCCTTCGGCGAATGGAACACCCTGCGTATCCGCCAAATTGGCACGCGCGTCTGGGTCACGCTCAACACCCGCCTCGTCGTCGAGGGCGCCCCGATGGAAAACTACTTCGAGAAGGGAAAACCCTTTCCCGCCCGCGGCCCGTTCATGCTCCAGACCCACGGCGGCGAAATCCGCTGGCGCCGCCTCTACGTGCGCGACATCCCCGCCGACGAAGCCCGCGCCGCCCTCGCGGTCCCGCCGCTCCCCAACCCCACGCACTACGACGTCGCCTACGGCCCGCACCCGAAGCAGCTCATTCATTTCTGGAAGGCCGAGTCCGCCGCGCCCACCCCGCTCCTGCTCTTCATCCACGGCGGCGGTTGGCAAGGCGGCGGTCGCATGAGCGGCCTCTCCGGCATGTTGCCCGCCTTGCTCCAGGCCGGGATCTCCGTCGCGTCGGTCGAGTATCGCTTCATCGCCGAAGCCACCGCCGACAAAGTCTCCCCGCCCGTCAAAGGCCCGCTCCACGACGCCGCGCGTGCGCTGCAGTTCATCCGCAGCCAGGCCGCCGCGTGGAACCTCGACAAGACCCGCTTCGCCGCCAGCGGCGGCTCCGCCGGCGCCTGCACCTCCCTCTGGCTCGCGTTCCACCCCGACATGGCCGACCCCGCGAGCGCCGATCCGATCGCCCGCGAGTCGACCCGCCTCCTCGCCGCCGCCGTCACCGGCGCGCAGACCACGCTCGACCCGCAGCAGATGAAGGACTGGACGCCCAACAGCACCTACGGCGGCCACGCCTTCGGCCTCGGCAAGTTCGACAACTTCCTCGCCAAGCGCGACACGATCCTCCCGTGGATCGCCGAGTATTCGCCCTACGCGCTCGTGTCCCGCGACGATCCCCCGGTGCATCTCTTCTACTCTGCCCCGCCCGCGCTCGGCCAGCCGCAGAAAGACCCGACGCACACCGCCAACTTCGGTGTAAAACTCCAGGAGCACTGCCGCGCCAACGGCGTCGCGTGCGAGCTTGTCTACCCCGGCGCGCCCGAGGTGAAGCACGCGACGACGCAGGACTATCTCATCGCGACCCTCACGGCCGCCCGCCGCTGAGACACTTCGGCAGCCTCGTCGCCCGCGCCATCACGCAGTCGCCGCCCGCCCCTTTCGGCCACACGCGACCTGCGCTGCGCGTGCCTCCGCGGCCGCGTTTCAGCCGTTGCCGAAACGCCATTCCTCGTTAACTCGTCCTCCCGTCCCCGCCTCCGGAATAAGTTTCCGCCCCGCGTCTCCCACCTCCACGCCCGCCCGGCTCCTCCCCATGCTCATCCGCACGCCCAAGTCCTGGGAACTCCCCGAATCCGCCGCCACCGCCGAGTCCACCTACCGCCACCGGCGCACCTTCCTGAAAACCCTCGGCGTCGCCGGCGCCGCCTTCGCCGCGCGCGATGCCCTCGCCACCACCGCCGGCTTTCCCACCAAGGTAAATCCCGCCTACCGCGATCCCGCTCTCAAACCGACGAGCTACGAGATCATCACCAGCTACAATAATTTCTACGAGTTCGGCACCGGCAAAGAGGACCCCAAGCCCAACGCCAACAAGGGCTGGAAAACCGAGCCGTGGACCGTCGACATCACCGGCCTCTGCCGCAACCCGTTCAAGATCGAGGCCAACGACCTCGTCACCAAACTCGGCGGCGCCGAGCAGCGCGTGTATCGTTTCCGCTGCGTCGAAGCCTGGTCGATGGTCATCCCCTGGGACGGTTTCCAACTCTCGAAACTCATCGCGCTCGCCGACCCGCTGCCCGAGGCGAAGTTCATCTCGTTCACCACGGTCCACGACCCGAAAAACATCCCCGGCCAACGCGGCAGCGCGCTCGACTGGCCCTACGTCGAGGGTCTCCGCCTCGACGAGGCCAACCACGAACTCTCCTTCATCGCCACCGGCATCTACGGCAAACCGATCCCCAACCAGAACGGCGCCCCGCTGCGCCTCGTCGTGCCGTGGAAGTATGGGTTCAAATACGGCAAATCCATCGTGAAGATCGAATTCACCGCCAAGATGCCGCGCACGACATGGGTCACAATGGCGTCCCACGAATACGGCTTCTACGCCAACGTGAATCCCCAGGTCGACCACCCGCGCTGGTCGCAGGCCAGCGAGCGCGTGATCGGCGGCAGCGCCATCGGCGGCCGCCAGCGCACGCTCATGTTCAACGGCTACGAGAAGGAAGTCGCCGGCCTCTACACCGGCATGAACCTCGCCAAGCTCTACTGAGCATCCCGCGCGCCGCGCGTGCCCCCCACGCCGGCGCGCGCCAAGCCCGCCCGGTGGACCGTGCGCTCCGCGTGCGGTCGCGACCTCTCCGCAGCCCCGTCCACTCTCCGCTCGCGTCCCCACGTCACCCACCGCCCCGCCTCCCCTGAGTCACCGCCTCCCGCGTGCCTGGCTTCATGCTCTCAGCCCTCAGCTCCTAGCTCTCGGCTCCCCCGCTCTCAACTCTCAGCCCTCCCCCACGCCGTGGCCTGGCTCGAAAAACTCCTCCGCGCCAAACCCGTCATCTGGGCGCTGATCGTCCTCCCCGGCCTCTGGCCCGCGTGGCCGCTCTTCGTCGCGCGCGACACCGCCGCGCTCACCGACCCGCTGAGGTTCGTCCTGCACCACTTCGGCTTCGTCGCCTGCGTGCTGCTCGCCGTGGTGCTCACGTTTTCCCCGCTCCGCGTGCTCTGGCCGCGCTGGGGCCTCGCCACCGCCCTCAACCGCCACCGCCGCCTCGTCGGCGTCAGCGTCTTCGCCTACGCCCTGCTGCACTTCGCCGTCCACGTGCTCTACCAATACGACGGCACCTTCGACGGCACGACCGCGCAGCTCGCCCGCGAACTGAAAAAAACCTTCCAGCTCACCGGTCTCGTCGCGCTCGTGATCTTGCTCGTGCTCACGATCACCAGCGTCAACGCCGCCATCCGCTGGCTCGGCGCCCGCTGGTGGAAACACCTGCACCGCCTCGTCTACGTCGCCGCCGCCCTCGCCGCCTGGCACCAGGCCGCCGCGCGGAAAATTTTCCCGCTCCAGGTCGTGTGGATCTTCGGCCCCGTCGTGGTCCTCCAGCTCGCTCGCATCTGGAAACAACGCCGCGCCGCCGCCGCTAGGTAGGGCGAAGCGTCCCCGCTGAGCCGCGCCGCCCACGCCTCGCGCGCTCGATCAATCGCATAACCCGCGATCGCCCGACGTAGCCCGCCTCATGAGAGGCGGGACTGTCTGCTCCCTCAATTTCCCGTCGATCCCTGCTCTCACGAGCAGGGCTACCACGGCAAGGTGCGTGGGAGCGCATGTCACGATCGTTGCCTGTGGCTACCCCAAGACCGTCAGATCCCCACCGCCAACCGCTAGCCCGCTCCGCCCCACCGTCGTCCCTCGCCCTTCGCCTTACACCCTCCCACCGGCGCAGTCCTACTTTCGCCTTTCGCCTTCCCCCTTTCGCCTTCCGTCGTTCACCTTCGCCGCCGCTCGCTCACCGCGTGACCGCCGCCAAGAACGCCTCGACCGCATACGTCGTCAGCTGCCCACCCGGGCCGTGCAAATTGAAATCAAAGGCGTGTGTCGCCCACGGCAGATGCACGAAGACATGCGGCACCTTCGCCTCCGCCAGCCGCGCCGCCAGCCGCTCGCTGTGCCGATACCAACACAGCGCGTCCAGCGTCCCGTGCACGAGCAACGTCGGCGGCGTGCGCGGGCCCACGTGGTTCAGCGCGCTCGCCGACTCGTAGTTCGCCCGTGCCGAGTCCGGCGTGCCGCCGAGATACTGCCGCATCAGCGCCGGTGATTTCAGCATGTCGTTCTCGTGGGTGTTCACGTAGCCAAACACCAGATCCGACGGCGCGTAGAGCGCGATCACGCCGCGCAGCCCCGGCTCGGCGCCGTCGTAGGCCGTCGCCTGCGCGATTTGTCCGCCCGCGCTCCGCCCGAGGTAAACCAGCCGCGTCGCGTCGACACCGAGTGCGCCCGCGTTCGCGCGCAGCCACGCCGCCGCCGCCCGCACATCGTCGCGCGGCGCCGGCCAGCGAAACTGCGGCGCCAGTCGATACGAGATCGCCGCCACCGCATAACCGCGCCGCGCGAGCCAGTGGTTCAGCGCCGGCAGCTGCGCGCGGTCGCCGCTGTCCCACCCGCCGCCATGGATCACGATCACGCACGGTGCGGGCGTCCGATCGCTCCGCACCGCCCGGTAAAAATCCACCGGCAGCCCCGCCGCCGTGGTGTGCGTTTCCACCGCCACCGGCTCCGGATCTCCCCCAAACAACCCCGCCACTGCAAACGGCGCCCGCATCGGCAACCCCGCAGCCCCACCCCAGACTCGCGCGAACTCCGCCGGCAGTTCCGCCGCGATCCGCCGCGCCTGCCAGCACGGTTTCGCCAGCAGCACCGCCGCCACCGCGCACACGCCCGCCGTCGGGCCCGCCCACGCCGCGCCGCCCGACCGCAACAGCCACACCGCCACCCCGAGCACCGTCGCAACCGCCGCCAGCCAGTGGCCGAATTCCCCCGCGAGCACCGCGAGTTTCCACGGCGACCACGGCGGCGCCGGCCGCACGGTCAGCAGACCGAGCGTGAGCAACGAGAGGGCGGAGAGCAGCAGCAGGACGCGCAACATCGGGAAAAACGGAGCGTCGGGTATAGTCGGGTTCGCGCCGCTGCACAGGATTCGTTTCACGCCGCCGCGCGGATTCATTTTGCGCCCCGCGCCGCCCACCGATTCCGTCCCCGCCCTTCCGTCTTCCGCTCCCATGCGCCGCCTCGACCAACTCCTCTCCAGCCTCGGCTACTGCACGCGCAGCGAAGCCCGCGACTGGATCGCCGACGGCCGCGTGACCATCGGCGGCACCGAGGCCGACAACCCCGGCACCAAGGCCCGCCCGGCCGACGTCCGCGTCGACGGCGAGCCGCTCGATCACCCCGACGGCCTGCTCCTGCTCCTGCACAAACCCCTC
>JBILLY010000137.1:0-8879 GCA_044375835.1 Opitutaceae bacterium | reverse complement strand
GAAGAGGGCGAAGACGCGGTCGAGGCCGGCTTTGGCGGCGGCGCCCTTGCGGCCGTGGACGACGAGGCCGATCTGGAGGTTTTCCTCGACGGTGAGGTGCGGGAAGATGTCGCGGCCCTGCGGCACGTAGCCCAGACCGGCGCGGGCGCGGACGTCCATCGGGAGCTTTTCGATCGATTGGCCGGCGAGCGTGATGGTGCCGGAGCGGATCGGCAGGACGCCGGTGATGGAGCGGAGCGTGGTGGTCTTGCCGACGCCGTTGCGGCCCATGAGCGCGACGACTTCGCCCGGGTGGATCTCGAGGTCGACGCCGCGGAGGATGCGGGAGCCGCCGATGTAGGTCTCGACGGCGGAAAGTTGGAGGAGGGCGCTCATCGCGGCATGGAGCGGGGTGCAGCCCTGCTCGTGAGAACAGGGAAAAGGGCGGTGGATTCGTCCCGCCGCTCACGAGGCGGGCTACAAAACGCCGGTTTCATCGGGTGCCGTGTTTGCCGCGGCCGAGGTAGACCTCGCGGACCTTTTGGTCGGACTGGACCTCGTCGAATTTTCCTTCGCAGAGCACGGTGCCCTGATGGAGGACGGTGACCTGGCCGTTGCGGGCGATCTGTTTCACGAAGGCCATGTCGTGCTCGATGACGATGAGGCTGTGTTTGCCGGCGAGGGAGAGGAGGAGTTCGCCGGTGCGGTCGGTCTCGTCGTCGGACATGCCGGCGGCGGGTTCGTCGACGAGGAGGACCTTGGGCTCCTGGGCGAGGAGCATGCCGATCTCGAGCCACTGTTTCTCGCCGTGGGCGAGGAGGCCGGCCTTCCAGGTGCGTTTGCCGTCGAGGCGGATGGTTTTGAGAATCTCGTCGAGGCGATCGCGGTCGGTCGACGTGAGCCGGTGGAAGAGCGAGGCGAAGACGCCGCGCGGGCCTTTGAGGGAGAGGACGAGGTTATCCCAGACGGTGTGCTCGGTGTAGACGGAGGGCGTCTGGAATTTGCGGCCGATGCCGAGGCGGTTGATCTCGTATTCGTTGAGGGCGCTGAGGTCGTGGCTGGCGGCGGGATCGGTGCCGAAGTCGAGCTTGCCCTTGTCGGGCTTGGCGCGGCCGGTGATGAGGTCGAAGAACGTGGATTTGCCGGCGCCGTTTGGCCCGATGACGGTGCGAAGCTCCCCCTCGTAGAGATAGAACGTGAGGTTGGTTATGGCCTTGAAGCCATCGTAGGTCTTGGAGACGTCTTCGACGGAGAGGAGCGGATGCGGCATGGCGGGCGCGGGCGCGTCGGGGAGCGGAAGGGCTGAGAGCGGAGAGCTGAGCGGCTAGAGCTCGGAGAAGGACGCGGACCGATCAGGGTTTCGCGGAGGCGGGTTCGGGGGGCGCGGAGGGTTTGGTGTCGGGGGAGGGCGGGGCGGCGCGGAATTTTTGCCAGAGAGCTTTGATGCGGGCGGGCAGGCTGACGATGCCGCCGGGCAGGAAGAGCACGACGAGGATGAAGAGGCCGCCGAGGATGATGAGCCAGAGATCCGGATACGCGCGGGTGGCCCAGCTCTTGAGGGCGTTGATGCTGACGGCGCCGACGATCGGGCCGAGGAGCGTGCCGCGGCCGCCGACGGCGACCCAGACGATAGCCTCGAGGGATTTGTCGGGCTGCATCTCGCCGGGGTTGATGATGCCGACCTGCGGCGTGTAAAGCGCGCCGCCGACGGCCGCGATGAGGGCGGCGACGACGAAGATGAAGAGCTTGAAGTGGGCGGTGGCGTAGCCGCTGAAGAGCACGCGGTTCTCGCCGTCGCGGATCGCCTGCTGCACAAGGCCGAACTTGGTTTTGCTCAGCCAGCGGCAGAAGAGAAACACGAGGAGGACGGTGAACGCGGTGGCCAGGTAGAGCCCACGGATCGTGGCCGGATCGCTGAGACTGTGGCCGAGGATGAACTTGAAATCGGTGAAGCCGTTGTTGCCGCCGAGCAGGAGATTGTTGCGGAAAAACATGATCGACGCGGCGTAGGTGAGGGCCTGCGTGAGGATCGAGAAATAGACGCCCTTGATGCGGGAGCGGAAGGCGAGGAAGCCGAAGAGGTAGGCGACGACGCCGGGCACGATGAACACCATCGCGAGCGCGAACGGGAAACTGGCGAACGGCTCCCAGAACGCGGGCAGGCGCTCCCAGCCGAGGAAGACGAGGAAGTCGGGGATCGGCTTCTTGTATTGGCCGAGGTCGCCGATCATGCGCATGAGATACATGCCGTGCATGTAGCCCCCGAGGGTGAAGAAGAGCGCCTGGCCGAGGCTGAGCAGGCCGGTGTAGCCCCAGAGCAGGTCGACGGAGATGGCGAGCAGGGCGTAGCAGAGATATTTGCCCCAGACGCCGATGGTGAAGTTGCTGATGGCGCCGTTGGCGTGGAGCAGCGGGATGACGACGAGCAACGCGACGGCGATGGCGGCGACGGCGAAGAGTTCGAGGCGGCGGATTTTTTCGGCGCTCATCGGCTCAGTCCTCGAGGTTGCGGCTGCGGGTGACGAAGAGACCGGCGGGTTTCCACTGCAGGAAGAGGATGATGCCGGCGAGGACGAGGATCTTGCCGAATACGGCGGCGTCTTGGGCGAGGTTTTGCAGGAAGCTGCCGATGCCGGGCACCCAGGTGAGGCCGGGGGCGACGTAGGGCAGATACTGCTGCAGCACCTGGTCGATGCCGCCGATGCCGAAGGCGCTGATGATGGTGCCGCCGATGCTGCCGACGCCGCCGACGACGACGACCATGAAGGAGTCGATGATGTAGCCCTGGCCGAGCGAGGGACCGACGTTGCCGATCTGGCTGAGGAAGGCGCCGGCGAGGCCGGCGAGGCCGGAACCGAGGCCGAAGGTGAGCATGTTCACGCGCTCGGTGCGGACGCCCATGCAGGACGCCATCTGGCGGTTTTGCATCGAGGCGCGGATCAGCAGGCCGAGGGGAGTCTTGGTGAGGACGAGCCACATGCCGAAGACGATCAAGATGGCGAAGCCGATGACGAAAACGCGGTTCCAGCCGAAGATGATGTCGTTCACGAGCCAGTTGCCGCTGAGGTAGACGGGGCTGCTGACCTGGACGTTGTTGGCGCCGAACATGAGGCGGAGCGCCTGCTGCATCACGAGCGAGACGCCCCAGGTCGCGAGCAGGCTCTCGAGCGGTCGGCGGTAGAGGAAGCGGATGACGGAGCGCTCGAGGCCGATGCCGACGAGGGCGGCGGCGACAAAGCTGAGCGGCAGCGCGGCGATGAAATACCACTGGTAGGCGGCGCCGGTGAGGTTGAGGCCGAAGATCGGGAGGCTGAAGCCGAAGAACGGGATCGTGATGCCGGCGCCGAAAATATTCTGCACGAGGTAGGTCGTGTAGGCGCCGATCGCGATCATCTCGCCGTGCGCCATGTTGATCACGCGCATGAGGCCGAAGGTGATCGCGAGACCGAGGGCGGCGACGAGGAGAATGCTGCCGAGGGAGACGCCGCGGAAGAGCGTGCCGAAGAAATCGACGACGGAGCGGTGGCCTTCGACGGCGCGGAGGGCGTCTTTGGCGGCTTTGACGAGGACGGGCTTCTGCGCGGACTCGGCTTCCTTCAACGCGCGGGTGATGAAGTCGGTGCTGGCGAGCGAGGTGAGTTCCTTCAGTTCGACGAGGGCGGCGAGTTTCATGTCGTCGCTGGCGTCCTTGAGCTGCGCGATGGCGATGGATTCGCGGAGGGCGCGTTTGACGGCTTCGTCGGGTTCGATGCCGAGGCGGGCCTTGAGGGCGGGGAGTTTCTCGACGTCCTGCGCGAGGCCGATGGTGAGGATGGCCTTGATGCGTTTGGCGGGGTCGGGCGCGGCGAGGTCGGCGAGGTCGAGCACGGCCTTCATCGCGCGGCGGAGCGAGGAGGTGTGTTCGGCGGCGGTGAGATCGGCGGCGGCGAGGCGGAGCGGAGCGCCGGCGGCATCGGTCAGCGGAGCGCCGGTGTCGACGCGGGCGGCGGGCTGTTTGCCGGCGTCGTCTTTGTCGCCGGCGAGGAGAACGGGAATCTTGGCGCCGTCGGGCGCGGTGAAAACCAAGAGGGTGTCGGTGCGCCAGGCTTCGAGCAGCGGGGCGATGGCGGGATCGCCGGAGCCCATGAGCTGGCCGATGAGTTCGCGTTTTTTCGCGGAATCCTCGGCGACGACGGCGGCGGCGATGAGTTGGCGCGGGGTGGACGCGGTCGCGGCGCGGAGCGCGGAGGCGAGGAGGCCGAGCGCGGCGGCGACGATGAACAAAATTGTTGGATGGGAACGATTCACCGGCGTGCGGCGAATTGCAGGAAGTCTGCCAACGAAAAAGGCGGGCCGAATTTCGGCCCGCCTTTGTGTGTCTTGGAAAAACGGATGCGGCTTACTTGAACTTACCCTTGAGCCAGGGTTCGCCGTAGACGTTGTTGAAGGACTTCACGATTTTGAACTGACCGTCGGCCTTGGTCTCGCCGATGAAGACGTTCTTCGTGAGGTGCATGTTTTTCTGCGTGGTGACCTTGCCGCCGGGGCCATCGAAGGAGATGCCGGATTTCCAAGCGGCGCGGACCTTGTCGACGTCGAAGGAGCCGGCCTTCTCGACGGCGGCTTTCCAGAGGTAGACACCGACGTAGCTGAGGACCATCGGGGAGCAGGTGACGCGGCCTTCTTTCACGAGGCCGGGGACGTTGCTCTTCTTCAGCCAGGCTTGGAAGTCGGCGACGAACTTCTTGTTGGCCGGCGTATCGATGGACTGGAAGTAGGTCCAGCAGCCGAGCTGACCGACGAGCTGTTTGGCGGGGAGGCCGCGGAATTCATCCTCGGAGATCGAGAACGAGACGACCGGGCAGGTCTCGGCGGTGAGGCCGGCGGCGGCGTATTCCTTGAAGAAGGGGACGTTGGTGTCGCCGTTGAGGGTCGAGATCACGCAGGCGTCGCCGGAGGCGGCGAACTGTTTGATCTCGGCGATGATCTGCTGGTAGTCGGTGTGGCCGAAGGGCGTGTATTTGCCGGCGGAGATGATCTTGCCGGAGCCGTCCTTGCGGAAACCGCCGCCGATGTTCTCGAGTTTGACGCCCTTGGAGAGGAGATACTCGAGGAGGACGAGGTTGGTGGTCTGCGGGTAGACGTAGTCGGAACCGAGCAGGTAGAACTTCTTTTTGCCTTCGGCGAGGTAGTAGTCGACGGCGGGCGTGGCCTGCTGGTTCACGGCCTCGGCGGTGTAGGCGACGTTCTGGGATTCTTCCTCACCCTCGTATTGCACGGGGTAGAAGAGGAGGCCGTTGTTCTTCTCGTAAACGGGAAGGACGGACTTGCGGGAGACGGAGGTCCAGCAGCCGAAGGTGACGGCGACCTTGTCCTGCTCGAGGAGCTGTTTGGCCTTTTCGGCGAAGAGCGGCCAGTTGGAGGCGCCGTCGACGACGACGGGCTCGATCTTTTTGCCGAGCACGCCGCCCTTGGCGTTGATCTCGTCGAAGGTGAACAGGAGGATGTCGCGCAGCGAAGTTTCGCTGATCGCCATCGTGCCGGAGAGGGAGTGGAGGACGCCGACTTTGACGGTGCTCTGGGCGTGAGCCGGAGCGAGCGAGGCACCGAGCGCGAGCGCGCCGACGCCGAGGAGTGAACCGAGTTTTTTGATCATGTGGAGGTGGGAGTTGCAGGTGGGTTTCTCCGGGCAAGGCAGTGGCCCGGGCGACCCGCGGAGCGGATCGAATCTACTGACGGGAAGGGGAAGCGGGGAGGGCGGCGCCGGGCGCCGCGCGGGGAGCAAAGCGGGCGGTCGCCGGAAAGGCGCCGCCCGCCGCGGAGAGCCGACCGCGCGGGGAGCGCGATCGGCGGCGGATCAGAACTTGAAGATCGTCTGGAGACCGAAGAACAGCGCGCTGTCGGCGGTGTGCTTGGTGTAGTCGTAGACGGAGAGTTCGCCGCGGACCGAGAAGTTGTCGTTCACCTTGTAGGCGGGGGCGATGGTGAACTTGGTGAAGCCGGGGCCGCCGTTGCTGAGCTTCTCGCCGGAGATGCGGAAGGCGGAATACCAGTTCTTGTCGAAGTTGTGGCCGTAGAACAGGAGCCAGTTGTAGCCCTTGTCGCCCTTGCCGCCGTCCTTGTGGGCGTATTCGACGCCGACGGAGCCGTCCTTGGAGACGTTGTAGCTGGCCCAGAAGTCGAGCAGCAGGATCTCGTCGTTCTTGTGGATGACGTTGCCCTTGGTCTCGTAGGCGAAGCCGGCCCAGAAGGTGAAGTCGGTGATGCCCTTGTAGGTGAAGTAGCCTTCGAAGCCGCCGTTGCGCTTCAGCTCGCCGTCGCCCTTGAGGTAGTTGGGACCCGAATACACGGAGTCGAAGAGGCCGAGGCCGAAGCCGACGTCTTTGTCCGAGTAGTCGTATTTGACGCCGCTGTGGTAGCCGGGGATCGGCGCGAGGAAGTCGCCGTTGGCATACGAGATCTGCGTCATGTTCGGGATGTCGAAGGCCTCGTAGCCCATCCAGCTGAGGAATTTGCCGACGGTGACGGTGGAACCGCCGCCGACATCGACCGTGGCGTAGGCGTCGAGGACGGTGACATCGCTCGGGGCGCCGGGCTGGTAGAAGAGGGAAACCACGCCGGTGACGGGCTTGAAGGAGCCGGTGAACAGCGTCTTGACCGCGTCGAGGTCGAACTTGTCGGTGGCGGGGCCCGGATCGGGATCGGTCGTGCGGTAGGAGCCGACGGCGTAGCCGCCCACGGAGAGCGTGTCGTTGATCTTCACATCAGCGAAGGCGGTCAGCGAGGCGGCGAGAGAGAGACCGGCCGCGAGTTTCAGGCGTGTGTTCATTGGCAGTGGATGAGGTTATTGTGTGGTGTAGTCCGAACCGGGTGTCCGGTTCCGGCGGTTTAGCAGCAACCTTGCCAACGACAGGTGTGCACCTTGTATGACAAACTTCTGGAGGCCGCCGGGATGCGGAATGAAGAATGCTCATGGAACATTTGGCCCGATGCGTGCTCTGTTCATGCGTGGTTCCTCACCCAGGGACCGCACTAACCTAAGCAAACAACCTATGAAGAAAAACCTCCTGATCGTCGGCGCAGCCCTGGTGGCGGCGACGACCTCGTCCTCGATCGCTCAGACCGCCCCGGCGGCCACGACCGCGCCCAGCGTCAGCGTCACGGCCACGGCGTCCGTGGTTTCCCAATACATGTTCCGCGGTCAGCGCCTGAACGGCGCGGGCTTCCAGCCGACGGTCGAGATGACCGCGGGCGATTTCACGGCGGGCGTGTGGGGCAACTTCGTCCTCGACGACAAAGTGCCGGACAGCTCCGACCCGGAGATCGACCTCTACGCGTCCTACACCTTCACGCTGGCGAAGGATCTGACGCTGGTGCCCGGCGCGACCGCCTACATCTACCCGAGCGCCCCGACGAACGCGGGCTTCTACCGCTCGACCTTCGAGCCGAGCCTCGCGCTCAACTGGACGGTCGAGGGCGTGAAGTTCACGCCGAAGTTCTACTACGACACGGTGCTCGAGGCCTCGACCTACGAACTCACCGCGGGCTACGCGGTGCCGCTGAAGGACCTCGGCACGGAGCTTGTGTTCACGGCGCAGGCCGGCACCTACAAGGCGAAGGAATTCGCCAACGACGCTTCGCCGGCGGTGAAGGCCTGGGGCGACTACTGGCTGGCCGGCGTCGCGCTGCCCTTCCAGATCAACAAGGACTCGAAGCTCACGCTCGGCTGGGCCTACACGGAAGGCACCAACGCCTACACGAAGGCCGGCAATCTCGGGAAGACCCCGAACTCGCTCGCGGTCGGCCGCGGCGTGGTGACGGTGAGCTACTCGATGTCGTTCTGAGTCGGCGGCGCCGGCCGATCCGCGGAGACGCGGCGGCGGGGGCCAAGCCGATTGACCGGACGGGCGGCACGACGGCGTGACGCCTGCAGTTTCCCTCCAAGGCCCGCACCCGGTGTGCGGGCCTTTTTCGTGTTTGGCGTTGCGGGCGCGGGAGGCGGGGAGCATCTGTTCCGATCCTCTCCTCATGAAAGTCGGAATCGTCGGTGCCTCCGGTTACTCGGGTGAAGTTCTCGTCAAGTTGCTGCTCGCGCATCCGCGCGTGACCCTCGCGGCGGTGACGTCGCGCACGCACGCGGGCAAGCGCCTCGCGGCCGTGATCCCGGCGGTGCGCGGGGCGGACCGCGGGCTGGTGTTTTCCGATTCCGATCCGGCGGCGCTGGCGGCGAGCGACATCGATCTCTTCTTCCTCGCGTTGCCCCACGGCGCGGCCGCGACGTATGCCAAGGCCCTCGTGGCCGGCGGCAAGCGCGTGATCGATCTCAGCGCGGACTTCCGCATCGCGGACCTCGCGACCTACCGGAAATACTACGGCGAGCATCACGCGCCGGAGCTGCTGCCGAGCGCACGCTTCGTGTTGCCCGAACTCACGCCGGCGGCGTGGAAGACCGAGGCGAAACTCATCGCCGCGCCCGGCTGTTACCCGACGAGCATACTCGTGCCGCTGGTGCCGCTGCTGAAGGCCGGCGTCGTGACGCGCGAGCATATCGTGGTGAACTCCTACAGCGGCGTGAGCGGCGCGGGGAAGAAGGCCGAGGAGACGTATCTGTTTTGCGAGCGGGCCGAGAGCATCAAGGCCTACGGGCTCGTGAAACACCGCCACCTCGCGGAGGTGGAGGAGCAACTCGCGCTGCACACCGGCGCGCCGACGGTCATCCAGTTCAACCCGCACTTGGCGCCGATGCGGCGCGGCATAGCCACGACCATCACGGTGCCGGGCGTGGCGGGCGCGACGATCGAGCAGCTCTACGCGGCGTGGCGACTCGCCTACGACGGCCGCCCGTTCGTGCAGATTCTCGCGAGCGGCGAGACGCCGGACACGGCGCACGTCGTTGGCACCAACCGCGTGGACATGTCCGC
>JBILLY010000136.1:0-8897 GCA_044375835.1 Opitutaceae bacterium | reverse complement strand
TCGTGGGGCCCAGCCAGGCGGCGGACGTGGCGAGTTTTGTCGGTGCGGTGTCGGAGATCGCGCGCCGGCTCGGCTGGCCGGTGCTGGCGGACCCGTTGTCGCCGCTGCGCTACCACTCGGCGAGCGTGCCGACGCTGGTGACGACCTACGATCTGGTGCTGCGCAATCCGGCGGCGGCGGAGCGGCTGAAGCCGGAGGCGGTGCTCTGCCTCGGCGGGTGGCCGACGAGCAAGGGGCTGCGGTCGTGGGTGGAGGCGAGCGAGGCGAAGATCTGGCTGGTGAACGAAGCGGGGACGAACCGCGACGCGCTGCACGGGCGCACGCAGAGCCTCGTGAGCGCGCCGAGCGCGCTGGCGACGATCTTGCCGGAGTCGAGCGAGCCCAACGGCTACCAGCGCATGTGGGCGCGCTACGAGGAGCAGATGCGGCCGATTCTGGACGCGAAACTCGACGCGGAGTCGGAGATGTTCGAGATGAAGGCCGTGTGGCTGCTGGCGCAGCACCTGCCGCCGGAGACGCCGCTCTTCATCGCCAATTCGATGCCGGTGCGCGACGCGGAGTATGTCGTGCCCGGGGCGGATCGGCACGTGCGACCGCTCTGCAACCGCGGCGCCAACGGCATCGACGGCACGCTCTCGAGCGCGCTCGGCGTGGCGCACGGCACGGGCAAGCCGACGGTGCTGCTGACGGGGGACTTGGCGCTGCTGCACGACACGAACGGCTTTTTGCTGAAACCGAAGCTGAAGACCTCGCTGACGATCGTGCTGATCAACAACCGGGGGGGCGGCATCTTCGACCACCTGCCGGTGTCGCAGTTCGAGCCGCCGTTCGAGCACTTTTTCGCGACGCCGCAGGAGGCGGACTTCGGTCAGCTCGCGTTGGCCTACGGTGTGGAACACACGAGTGTCTACGACTGGGCGCACTTCACCGACTTGATCGGCTACCTGCCGGAAACGGGCATCCGCGTGCTGGAGCTGCACACCGATCGCAAGCGCGACGCGGCGACGCGGCGGGCGTGGTTTGCGGAGCTCGGGGCGGCGCTGGGCGGCTCGTCCGACGCGGGTTGAGGCGGGTGGCGCCGCGCGGCGAGCGGGCGCCGGCGCGGCGCGGTCAGAGCTGGATCGGCAGGCCGACCTCGATGATCTGCATCGGGGGCAGGTGGTAGTAGTCGCGGGCCTGGCGGGCGTTGCGGCTGAGGAAGGCGTAGAAGTGCTTTTGCCATTCCCACATCTTGGCGTCGCCGCCCGTGATGATCATCTCGCGGTTGAAATAGTAGGTGGCCTCGGAGGGCTTGAGCGGGACGCCCGCCTCGCCGATGCGGCCGATGAGGCCGGCGACGTCGGGCGACTCCATGTAGCCGTAGCGGGCCACGGCGCGCCAGACGCCCTCGCCGATCTCGCGCACCTCGAGGCGGTCGGCCTCGGGGACGAACGGCACTTCCTGCGTGAGGATGCTGAGCAGCACGACGGTCTCGTGGAGCACCTTGTTGGCCTTCACGTGGTGGAGCAGCACGAGCGGGGTGCCGGAGGGATTGCCGGCCATGAAGACGCCGGTGCCTTTCACCCGCACGATATACTTGCTCGACGCGATGGTGCAGAGTTCGGCCTCGGTGATCTCGTTGGCGTAGACGCGGCGGAAGATCTCGGTCTTGCCGGCCTTCCACGTGACCATGATCGCGAGGATGGCGATCGCGATGACGATGGGCAGCCAGCCGCCGTCGGCGAATTTGTGGAGGTTGGCGGCGAAGAAGACACCGTCGATGACGAGGAAGAGGGCGCAGATCGCGGCAGCGCGCCAGAGGGCCCATTTCCAGGCGCGGCGCATGACGTAGAAGAGGGCGACGGTGGTCACGATCATCGTGCCGGTGACGGCGATGCCGTAGGCGGCGGCGAGGGCGGAACTGGACTGGAAGCCGATGACCGTGGCGATCGAGGCGATGGCGAGGGTGGCGTTGACGAGCGGCAGGTAGATCTGGCCGCTCTGGTCGGCGTTGGTGTGGGTGACGGTGAGGCGGGGGAAATACCCAAGCTGGATCGCCTGCCGGATAAGGGAAAACGCGCCGGAGATGAGCGCTTGGCTGGCGATGATCGCGGCGAGGACGGAGAGAGCGAGGAGGCCGAGGCGGATCGGGCCCTCGGGGGCGATGGAGAGGAAGGGATTGTCGGCGGAGCCGCGGCCGCTCAGGAAAAAAGCGCCCTGGCCGAAGTAGTTGAGCGTGAGGCCGGGCAGGACGACGGCATACCAGGCGACGGTGATGGCGCGCCGGCCGAAGTGGCCCATGTCGGCGTAGAGCGCTTCGACGCCGGTGAAGGCGAGCACGACGGCGCCGAGCAGAATCGAGACCTCCTTGGGGTGGGTGGTGAGGAGGTGGAGGCCGTGCAGGGGATTGAGCGCGCGGAGGACGACCGGCGTTTCGATGATCCGCCAAAGGCCGAGCACCCCGAGGACGAAGAACCAGAGCAGCATCACCGGGCCGAAAATGCCGCCCATGAACTTGGTGCCGCGGTGCTGGAGGGCGAAGAGACCGCCGAGAATGAGACAGGAGATCGGGACGATGAGGTGCTCGACGCCGGGCCAGACGAGCTTGGTGCCCTCGATGGCACTGAGGACCGTCATGGCGGGGGTGATGATCGCCTCGCCGCAGAGCATGGCGGCGCCGATCAGGACGATCACAACGCCCGGTCCGAGGGCGCCGCGCGGGCTGCGTTCGATGCGGCCGAGCGCCATCAGGGCGAAGATGCCGCCTTCGCCGCGGTTGTCGGCGCGCAGCACGAAGAGGGTGTATTTGACGCTGACGACCAAAATCAGCGACCAGAAGATGAGCGAGAGGACGCCGAGGACCGCGGCGGCGTGTTCCGCGGGCGGCAGGACCGCCAGGCACTCGCGGATGGTGTAGAGCGGGCTCGTGCCGATGTCGCCGAAGACCACGCCGAGCGCACCGAGACCGAGGGCGACTTGGGCGCCCAGACGCGAGGAACTGGCGGACGGTTGGCTCACGGTAAGAGGTGCAGCTTCCCGGATGCGGCCCGGGGCTCCAAGCAGTTTTCCGTGCCGGTGGGAAACTGCTTGATTTGGCCGCTGCGGTCCGCTGTCCGGTGGACAAGCGCCGGTTAAACTCCCACGGTGGCGGGCATGATTCCCGAGTGGAAAATCGCCAAGTCCTACACGGACATCCTCTACCACAAGGCCGGTGGCATCGCCAAGGTGACCATCAACCGCCCCGAGAAGCGCAATGCCTTCCGCCCGCAGACGGTGGCGGAGATGTATGACGCCTTTGCCGACGCGCGGGAGGACCCGAAGATCGGCGTGGTGCTGCTGACCGGGGCCGGACCGCACACGGACGGGAAGTATGCGTTTTGCGCCGGCGGCGACCAGAGTGTGCGCGGCCACGCCGGCTACATCGACGCCGCGGGCGTGCCGCGGCTCAACGTGCTCGACCTGCAGAAACTCATCCGCTCGATGCCCAAGGTGGTGATCGCGCTGGTGGCCGGCTACGCGATCGGCGGCGGGCACGTGCTGCACGTGGTGTGCGACCTCAGCATCGCGGCCGACAACGCGATCTGCGGCCAGGTCGGGCCCAAGATGGGCAGCTTCGACGGCGGGTTTGGCTCCAGCTACCTGGCGCGTGTCGTCGGACAGAAGAAAGCACGGGAGATCTGGTATCTCTGCCGGCAATACAACGCGTCGCAGGCGCTGGACATGGGGCTCGTCAATGCGGTCGTGCCGGTGGCGGAGCTCGAGGCCGAGGGCGTGAAGTGGGCCAACGAGATTCTGGACAAGAGCCCGCTGGCGATCCGGCTGCTGAAGAGCGCGTTCAACGCGGAACTCGACGGGCAGGCCGGCATCCAAGAACTCGCGGGCAACGCCACGATGCTCTACTACATGTGCGACGAGGCGAAGGATTTCATGACGGCCCAGCGCGACAAGCGGAAGCCGGACGCGCGGAAGTATCCTTGGCTGCCGTAGGGGCGGGGAACGAGGGAAGGGGAAGCGAGCCGAGCGCTCGGAGCCGAGGGCAGAGCGATGCGCGGCGATCAGCGGCAGGCGGCGGCGATCCGGGCGGCGGCCGCGGCGGGCGATTGCGTCGAGGTATCGAGGTGGAGATGGGCCGGCGGCAACACCGGGGAATCGAAAGCGCCGGCGTCGCGGAGGCGGCGGTAGAGCGCGAGGTCGGTGAGCTTGCCGTCGACACGGCGGGACTCGGCGGCGAGGCGGCGCTCGATTTCGGCCTCGGGGGCGACGAGTTCCACGATGCGGATGTCACTGTCGGCGGCGGCAAGCTCGGCGAAGAGCTCGTCGACGAACCGCTGGGGGACGCTGTTTTCCGGGTTGAACGTGAAGATCACCGCGGGGACGCGGTCGGCGAGGGCCCGGCGAAAGGCGGCGAACCAGACCGTTTCGCGGAGGGCGACGAAACCCGGCGTGCCGAACTCGAAGAGCGAGAGGGCGAGGTTGACGGCGAGGTGGTTGTGGAAAAGGCGCCAGCCGGTGAGACGGGCGAGTTCACGGGCGACGGTGACTTTGCCGACGGCCGGTCGGCCGGAGAGCACGACGAGTTTCATGGCTGAACGGGACGGTAGGGGGCGGGCGAGGAGCGGCGATGGCATTCTGCGCCGCGACGGTGGCAGCGCCCCGGTGGATGGCGGGGTGCAGCGGGACACCGGCGCGATGACGGTCTTGCCGGCGGTGCGGAGCACGCGCGCGAAAGCTCCGAAGCCGGCTGGAAATCCGGCGGAGGACGGGGCAACGTGACCACGCCCATGAATCGCCGTGCGTTCACTCCGAAAGTCCGCGAAGCCCTGCGTCGCCTGGCGGCCGGGCCGCAGGACATGCGCGACGACGCTTTGCTCGAGCTGATCAATTCGGAGATGAAAAAGCTCGCCGTCGACGATATCGCCTACGTGCGGGATCGGGTGCGGTTTTCGTGTCCGCCATGTCCCATGGTGCAGTCCGTCGTGCTGATGCTCGACGGGTTGATCGAGGTGAAGAGCCTGCGACTCTGATCGGCGCCGTGCCGAAGCCGGTGCGGGCCGGCGGGGATGCGCGCCGCTACTTGGCGCGGGGCTGGAAGAGGGTGCCGGCGAGGTTGCCGACGAAGACCCGGGCGCCTTTGCGCACGATCGTGTGGCCCTCGGCGGCGAGGCGCGCGGAGCAGGCTTCGATCCCGCCTGGAAATTTGGCGTTGAGTTCGCCGCCGGACTTGAGGGTGCGCCAGTAAGGGGTGGACACGGTTTCACCGGCGGCGAGGCCCTCTTCGGCGGCGTGCGCGGCGATCCAGGAGAAAATGCCCGTCGTGATGGGGCACGCGGCGGCGGCGCGGTGACGTTTGGCAATGGCGCCGCGGAGTTCCTGGATGGTGGTCACCTTGCCCGCGGGCACTTGGCGCATGAGGGCGTCGATCTCGCGGGGCGCGGGGATGGCGAGCGTGGCGCCGCCCCAGCGTTTGCGGTGCGGCGGCGCGATTTTCACGACCTTGGGCAGGTCCTTGCTGTCGGCCAATTTCTCCCGCCAGTTTTTCTTTTTCGAAGGCATCGCGATGACGTTGCGGCGGTGGCCGCGTTCAAGCGCCGGGAGAGGGGCGACGGATGGCGGTGGGGGCGGTGCGGAAGCCGGTGTTTTCCCGCAGGAAGCGGCCGAGGTCGGCGGCTGCGCATTGGGCAGCGAGGGCGTGGTGGACCCTCGCGGCGATGCGCCCGGAAACTGCGGCCGGAACCACGAAGGCGGCTAGGGTGGGCAAGGTCCCGGCAGCAAGCAGTGCGATCAGCGCCGCGGGGTGCACGGCGGACCACTGGAGGAGGCACACCAGACCGGCGCCGAGGGCGACCCAGAGCATCGCGCGCAGAATCCGACGCTCGGCGCAGTCACCGCGGCGGTGCCGCCGAAGTGGAGCGGGGTGGGGCATGGCGGGACGGTGCGACCGGGTGGTTTTCTTTCCAAGAAGAATCCCGGCCGGTTGACGGGCCCGCGCCAAAGAAAAGCCCCGACCGGAGCGGTCGGGGCGGGAGGAGAGAGGGCGGAATCGTGCGGCGATTCTCCCGGCGCGGACTCAGGCCTTGAGGCTGGCGCGAAGGCTCTCGAGCTGGCCGGCGCTGCCGAGGAACTGGTTCCGGCTCGCGATGAACTTCGCGTATTCCTCGATGAAGACCTTGCCCGGCGGGCGGAAGTCGAACTCGGCGGGCTTGTCGCGGAAAAACTCGCGGTGCACGCGCGTCCAGACGAGGCGGCCGTCGGTGTCGATGTTGACCTTGGTGACGCCGAGCTTGGCGGCCGGGAGGTATTCGTTGGGGTCGACACCCATGGAGCCGGCGATCTGGCCGCCGGCGGCGTTGATGCGGGCGACCTCGTCCTGCGGGACCGAGGACGAGCCGTGCATCACGAGCGGGAAGCCGGGGAGCTTGGCCTTGATCTTCTCGAGCACGTCGAAGTGGAGGCTCTGCTTGCCCTTGAACTTGAAGGCGCCGTGGGAAGTGCCGATGGCGCAGGCGAGGGAGTCGCAGCCTGTTTTCTTCACGAAGTCTTCGGCCTCGGCGGGGTTGGTCAGCATGGCGTGACCTTCCTCAACCTTGATGTCCTCCTCGACGCCGCCGAGCATGCCGAGCTCGGCCTCGACGGAGATGCCCTTGGCGTGGGCGCGGTCGACGACGCGCTTGGAGATCTCGACGTTCTTGTCGAAGGGATCGTGGGAGGCGTCGATCATCACGGAGCTGAAGAAGCCGGAGTCGATGCACTCGTAGCAGGTCTGCTCGTCGCCGTGGTCGAGGTGGACGGCGAAGATGGCTTCGGGGAAAATCTCGCCCGCGGAGCGGATGATGGCCTCGAGCATGCGCTTGTCGGTGTATTTGCGCGCGCCCTTGGAGATCTGGATGATGAAGGGGGCCTTGGAGTCGATGCAGCCCTTGAAGAGACCCATCGCCTGCTCGGCGTTGTTGATGTTGTAGGCTCCGACGGCGTATTTGCCGTAGGCGTGTTTGAACAGCTGAGCGGTGGTGACGATCATGGCGGGTAAAAAAACCACAGCAGGTTCCGGGCGCGCGTGGTGACGAGCAAGGGTTTTCTCTGTGCACCAGCGGTGAACGGCTGCGCACGGCTTGCGCGGGACGGGCGGGCGGCGGGGCACAGCGAACGCGTAGGGCAGCGGCGCGCGGGAAACGGGGCGACTGAGCGCCCGGGAACAACGGCTCCGCGGAAACCGCGACGGTCGGACGACGACGCTATGCGCCGCGCCGATGCGGCGCGGAATCGTCAGCGCGGGGGCGAAGGCCGTGGGGCCGTGCCGCCGGGCATCGATTCGCGGATCACGCGCTGGAGCTGTTGCTGGGCTTGCTGCTGTTGCTGGAGTTGTTGCAGCGCGGCGACCTGCGGCGGGCTGAGGACGGTCTGCGCCTCGGCCACGGCGGCGCCGGTGATCGGTGCGGCGACGCGAGCGGACTCGGCCATGCCGACCAAGGCGCCGGCGGCGGTGCCCGCGACGGCGGTGGCGATGGTGGTGCCGAGGTCGGCGTTGCGGGAGGCCGCGATGGGCATGGAAGCCGGGGAGCCGGCGGACGCCGACGGCGGCGCGGGTTGGGCGGCGAGGACCGAGACGAGGCGATCGGCTTGATCCGGGGACAGCGGCGTGGCGGTGTAGCTCAGCCGTTGCTGGAGTTCGGCGACGATCAGGCGCTGCGGCTCGGTCTGCTCGTAGGTGCGGAGACGCGCGACGCCGGCGTCGCCGAGCACGTCGCGCAGCTCGCGGTCGGTGCCGGCCTGGGCGTCGGCGATGAGTTGCTGGATGGCGGCAGCGTTGGCGCGCGGGTCGAGGCCTTGCTCGAGCGCGGCGGCGAGCACGTCCTGGCGGGTGTTGGCTTGGTCCAGCAGGAGGGTCTTCAGTTTTTCGGTCTGCTCGGGAGCGAGCGCGAGGGTCTTGAAGAGGGCGGCGTAGCGCGACTCTATCGCGGCTTTCTGCTGCACGGCGACGAGGGCCTGCACTTCGGGTTTGGCCAAGGTGGCGCGGAGCGCGGCGAGTTGGTTGAACGCTGACAACGGGCGAGCTTCGGGACTTGCCGGGTTCGTCGGCGAGGTGCCGGCGGCGGGCCGGGCAGAGGACGCGGGTCGATTCCCGGCGCTGCCGGAATCGGCGAGCTGGTCCTGCAGGGAGCGGTTGCGCCGTTCGAGGTCCCAGAGGCGCTTCTGCAGATCGGCGCGCTCGCTGCGCTGGAGGGCGGCGGCGCGCAGCTCGGCGAGTTCACTGTGCTGGCGCCAAGCGAGCCAAGCCCCGCCGCCGGTGGTGGCGGCGAGGAGAGCGAGGACAAGGTTGCGCGGGCGGCTCACGGGCGAAATCCCGACGTCACCGGCGGAGACGACGACGGTGACGACGGGGGCATGGCGGAAACCGCGGCGTGGCGGCGGCGAGCGCGCTCAGCGCGGCGGGAACTCGAACTCGGCCTTGGCGCCGGCGGGCGAGAGGACAAGGAAGGCGCCGAACTGTTGGCCGCGCTTCGACATGAAGCCGGGGATGAGATTCGTGCGGCCCTCTTCGCAGAGGCGGACGATTTCCTCGGTCGGCAGTTTCAGGCCGCAGAGCTCGCGCTTGAGCGTGAAGACGATGCGGTTGTCCTGATCGAGCCGGCGGACGTAGAAGGCGTCGGCGGTCTCGAGGAGCTCGCCGCCCTTGTGCTGTTTGCTGGTGCCGAGGACGGTCGCTTTGGAGAGATCGGGCGGAGCCTTGGATTTGCGGGCGACGGGCTTGCCGTCTTTGTCGAGCTTCGGGGCGCGCGGCGGAAATTCCCACGCGAACTTGGCGCCCTCACGTTTGAGGAGCGCGTCGAAGGGGCGGCCCTTTTTGGAGATGAAGCCCTTGATGAGTTCGGTTTTGCCCTGGCCGACGAGTTGGATGGCGATGTCGCGGCTGATCTCTT
>JBILLY010000135.1:0-8905 GCA_044375835.1 Opitutaceae bacterium | reverse complement strand
AAGCCAAGGTCTCGCGCCTCCTCGCCCTCGCCCGCGAGCGCGGCATCGTCCGGATCACCGTCGCCGACTACGAACCCCGCCGCCGCGAACTCGAGGACCGCCTGCGCGAGCGCTTCGGGCTCCACACCGCCGTCGTCATCAAGGCCAGCGAGGGCCTCGAAGGCGCCGACCTGCGCCGCGCCGTCGGCCACTTCGGCGCCGCGGTCGTCGACTCGCTCATCGCCCCGCGCGATGTCGTCGCCCTCGCCGGCGGCCGCACCATCCGGGAACTCGTGCAGCATCTGCCGCCCGCGCGCGCCAAGTCCCTCACCGTCGTCCAGGCGATGGGCAGCGTCGATTCCAACGTCAGCGCCGTCGACGCCCAGGAGGTCGGCCGCGTCATGGCCCAGCGCCTCGGCGGCATTTTTCTCTCCCTCAACACCCCGGCGTTCATTCCGGACAAACGCACCCGCGACGCCATCCTCGCCCTCGAGCAGGTGCGCTCCGTGCACGAACACCTCGACCGCGCCAAGGTCGCCCTCGTGGGCCTCGGCACCCTCGCCAACTCCGTCTTCGTCGAACGCGGCACCCTCGACGCCGCCATGATCCGCGAACTCGAGCGCGCCGGCGCCGTCGGCGAAGTCTGCGGCCGCTTCATCGACGCCGCGGGCGACGAATGCGCCACCTCGTGGCGCGACCGCGTGATCAGCGCCCGGATCGACCACCTCCGCGCCGTGCCGCAGGTCATCGGCGTCGTCTCCGGCAGCGACCGCACCGCCGCCATCCTCGCCGCCCTCGCCGGCGGCATCATCAAGTCCCTCGTCATCGACGAACTCGGCGCCGGCTCGTTGCTCGCCGCGCCCGCCCCGGCCCCAAAAGGTTCCGCCCGGAAGACCAGGAAATGAACTCCCCCGCCCGGCTGCGCCGCCTCTTCCCCCGCGGCCCACTCGCGCGGCCGCCCGCCTCGGCCATCGAACGCGCCCGCCGCTCCTCATCCGCTCCCCGCCGATGACCTTTCCGCTTCCGTCGCCTCCGCCCGCCGAGAAACTCTCGCTCGCCGCCGCCCTCGGCTCCGCCCGCGAGACCCGCGCCCTCGTCGTCGGCGCCGGCGCCGTGCGCGAGACCGCCGGCGTCTTCGCGGCCCAGTTTCCCGGCCACCGCGCCGTCGTCGTCGCCGATCCGCACACGCTCGCCCTCGCCGGCACCGCGATCGACGCCGCCCTCCGCGCCGCCGGCATCGGCACCGAGCCGCCCGTCGTGCTTGCCGATCCCGCCCTCTACGCGGAGTGGAAATTCGTCGCGGAGGTCGAGACCGCGCTCCGCCCGCACGCCGCCATCCCGATCGCCGTCGGCGCCGGCACCGTCAACGACCTCGTCAAACTCGCCGCCCACCGCCTCGGCCGCGAGGGCTACCTCTGCGTCGCCACCGCCGCCTCGATGGACGGCTACACCGCCTTCGGCGCCTCGATCACCTTCGAGGGCGCCAAACAGACCTTCAACTGCCCCGCTCCCCGCGCCGTCATCGCCGACCTCGACCTCATCGCCCGCGCCCCCGCGGAGATGACCGCCTCCGGCTACGCCGACCTGCTCGCCAAAGTCACCGCCGGCGCCGATTGGATCCTGGCCGACGCCCTCGGCGCCGAGGCCATCGATCCGCGCGCCTGGTCCATCGTGCAGGGCGGCCTGCGCGACGCCCTCGCCGATCCCGCCGGCGCCCGCGCCGGCCTTCCCTCGGCCATCGGTCCCCTCGTCGAGGGCCTCCTGCTCGGCGGCTTCGCCATGCAGTGGTCGAAATCCAGCCGCCCCGCCTCGGGCGCCGAGCACCAGTTCTCGCACCTCTGGGACATGGAGCACCACACGCACCGCGGCGATGCCCCGTCCCACGGTTTCAAAGTCGGCATCGCAACCCTCGCCGTCTCCGCCCTCTACGAACACCTGCTCGCCCTGCCCCTCGACCGCCTCGACATCGCGGCCTGCGTCGCCGCGTGGGACGAAGCGCCCGCCGCCGAAGCCCGCGCCCGCGCCCTCTTCGCGGGCGCCGACTTCATTCCCACCGCCGTCGGCGAGACCCTCGCGAAAACCCTCACGCGCCCGGAACTCGCCGCGCAGCTCGAGCGCCTGCGCATCGTCTGGCCCGCCCTCCGCGGCCATCTGCGCGCGCAACTCATCCCCTTCGTGGAAATGAAGCGCCGCCTCCGCGCCGTCGGCGCCCCCGTCGAGCCCGAGGAGATCGGCCTCACCCGCGACCGCCTCCGCGCCGGTTTCCTCCGCGCCCAGCACATCCGCCGCCGCTTCACCGTCCTCGATCTCGCCCTGCGCACCGCGACCCTCGAACCCGCCCTCGCCGCGCTCTTCGGTCCCGGCGGCTCCCTCGCCGCTCCGCCCGCCGGGACCGCCGCCTGACGCCTCCCGCCGCCGCCGCGCTCCGCGTCCCCGCTTCACCGCCAACGTCCAACCTCAGCCAGCCGCCGCACCGGTCCCAACCCCCGCCGCCGTATCCGTTTTCCCGTTTCATGACGTCCCTCCCGTCCCAACCGCCCTCGTCCGCCCCCGCCCACTCCGCCGCGACACCCGCCGCGCCCGCGCCGACCGTCGACGCCGCCCGCCTGCGCGCCATCGCGCACGTCGCCCTAGATATGGACGGAACCATCTACAAGGGCGGCACGCTCTTCGACTGCACGCTGCCGTTCCTCGGGCGCCTGCGCACCCTCGGCATCGGGTATACCTTTCTCACCAACAACCCCTCCAAGAGCACCGCCGACTACCTCGCCCACCTCCGGAAAATGGGCCTCTCCGCCTCGGCCGACCAACTCTACACCTCCGCCCAGGCCACCATCGACCACCTCCGCGCCGCCCACCCCACGGCGCGCCGCCTCTTCGTGCTCGGCACGCCGAGCATGCTGTCGCAGTTCCGCGACGCCGGGTTCGAGTTCACCGTCGACAGCGCCGACGACGAGCCCGACGCCGTCGTCGTCGGCTTCGACACCACGCTCACCTACGCCCGCCTCTGCCGCGCCGCGTGGTGGATCTCCCGCGGCAAACTCTACCTCGCCACCAACCCCGACCGCGTCTGCCCCACCGATCAACCCACCGTCCTCGTCGACTGCGGCGCCCTCTGCGCGCTGCTCCAAACCGCCACCGGCCGCGCCCCCGACATCACCCTCGGCAAGCCCGACCCCACCATGCTCAGCGGCATCCTCGCCCACCACCGCCTGCAGCCGCACCAATGCGCCATGGTCGGCGACCGCGTCTACACCGACATCATGATGGCCCACCGCGCCGGCGCCCTCGGCGTGCTCGTCCTCACCGGCGAAGCCACCGCGCAGGACGCCGCCGTCGCCCCGCAGCCGCCGCACCTCGTGCTGCCCAGCCTCGCCGAATTCGGCGACCTGCTCGCCGCCGCCCAATCCAGCGCCGCTGCGTCTCCCCGATGAAACCGCATCCGGCCGATCCACGCCGCGAAACGCTCGCCCGCCTCACCGCCGCGCCCCTCGACCTCCTCGTCGTCGGCGGCGGCATCGTGGGCAGCGGCGTCGCCCGCGATGCCGCCATGCGCGGTCTCCGCACCGGCCTCGTCGACCGGCAGGATTTCGCGGCCGGCACCAGCAGCCGTTCGAGCCGGCTCCTCCACGGCGGCCTGCGCTACCTCGAGCAAGGCCGCGTCCGCCTCGTGCATGAAGCCAGCGTGGAGAAAAAAACCATCCACAAGATCGCCCCGCACCTCGCCCAACCCCTCGGTTTCGTCTTCCCCGCCTACCGGGGCGAGGGCCGCCCGCTCTGGCAACTGCGCATCGGCGTGAAACTCTACGATCTCCTCTGCGGCGGCCGGAATTTCGAGCCTTCGCGCGGCTTCAACCGCGCCGAGACGCAGCGGATGCTCCCCGCCCTGCGCGACGCCAACCTCGCCGGCTCCGCCGCCCGCCACGGCGCCGCGCTCCGCAACTACACCCGCCTCCGCGATGCCCGCCGCGAGGGCGATCTCTGGCTCTGCACCGTCGAGGACACCCTCGACGGCTCCGTCGCGACCATCCGCACGCGCACGCTCCTCAACGCCACCGGCCCCTGGGCCGACCAGATCCCGCACAGCGCCGTCAAACTCCGCCTCAGCAAAGGCATTCATCTCGTCATCGAGCGCACCCGCCTGCCCGTCCCCTCCGCCGTCGTCATCACCGAGGGCAAACGCATCCTCTTCATTCTGCCTTGGGACGAACGCGTCATCATCGGCACCACCGACACCGACTACCGCGGCCAACCCGAGGACGTCGCCACCGACCGCGCCGACGTCGCCTACGTCCTCCGCACCGTCAACGAGTTCTTCCCGTCGATCGCCCTCCGCGAGGCCGACATCATCAGCACCTGGGCCGGCCTCCGCCCGCTCATCGCCAATCCCGACGGCTCGCCCTCCGACATTTCGCGCGAACACCAGATCAAGTCCCCGCAGCCCGGCTGGTGGGACATCGCCGGCGGCAAACTCACCACCTACCGCCTCATGGCCCAGCAGGCCGTCGACCAGATCGTCGCGCACCTCGGCAACTCCGCCGCGTCGCCCTGCCGCACCGCCGACGAGCCCCTGCTCCCGCCCTCCGAGACCAACGCCTACAGCGGCATTTTGCCCGCCCCCATTTCGCGCGAGGCCGTCGAGCACTACGTGGAAAACGAATGGGCCGAGCACCTCGACGACGTGCTGCTCCGCCGCAGCGGCTGGCACTACTACCACCGCGAAACGCCCGCCGCCCTCGAGCAGGTCGCCACCTGGATGGCCGCAGCCGCCGGCTGGTCCGCCGACCGCCGCCGCGCCGAGATCGAAGCGTGGCGCAAAAATCCCGCGCGCGCCGTGATGGTCTGATTTCAGCCGCCTCGTCCGCTCGCTCGGTCGGCAGCGGCGACCCGCGTCGCATGCCGTCCGAACACGCTTCAGGTCTCCCTCCGCCCACCCGTCTGCGCGCCCGCCCGCTCGCCCGGCCAGCGCCCTCGCGGCCGGGCGCCCCGCGGCCTCACTTCCGGCTGCTTGCCAAAAACGCCCCGAACGCCCCCGCCCCGTCCGCCAGCGCCCGCGTCGTGATGTATTCGTCCTTCGTGTGCGCCTGCGCGATGTCGCCGGGCCCGAACGCCACCGCCGGCACGCCGTGCGCCGCGAAGATGTTTGCATCGCAAAACCAATCCGCCGTCGCCCACCCGCGCCCCGCCCGCCGGAGCGCCCGCGCCCACGGCTCCGTCCGCGCCGTCACAAACGCCGGCCCCGTGCGGTGCAGCCGCAGCGTCGCCCCCGGCGAATGCTCCCGGATCGCCAGCTCCAACCGCGCCACAACTTCCGCTTCCGGCAGCTCCGGGTGCCAGCGGATATCCACGCCCGCCCGCGCCGCATCGGGCACGATGTTCAGGTCGCGCCCGCCTTGGATCACCCCGAGGTTCAGGCTCGCCTTGCCCAGCACGGCGTGGCGCCGCGCCGCAAACTCCGCCGCCACCTCGTCCCGCAACGCCTGCGCCAGCGGCAGCAGTTTGTAGATCGCGTTGTCGCCCCGGTCCGGCTGCGCCCCGTGGTGCGCCCGCCCCGTCGTCTCCAGCCACGCGCGCACGATGCCCTTGGCCGCATGCACCACGCGCAGCTCCGTCGGCTCCAGCGCCACCGCGAAATCCGCCCGAAATTCCGTGCGCAGCAGCGCCTGCGCCCCCGCGCTCCCCTCCTCCTCGCCCGAGGTCGCCGCCACCACCCAGCGCACGTCCCCGCGCCGGCTCGCCGCCGACCGCGTCCACCGCCGCAACGCCCACAGCAACGCCGCCGTCGGCCCCTTCGTGTCGCAGCTACCGCGCCCGTGCAGCCGCCCCGCCGGCCGCGTCAGCGCAAACGCCGGCACCGTCATCCCCGCCACGCCCACCGTGTCGAGGTGCGGCGCAAACACCACCGTCGCCCGCGCCGGCCGCGCCGGCTCGAAGACCCCGATCACGTTCGGCCGCCCCGGCGCGAGGTCCCGCGTCTCCACCGCCGCCCCGAGCCCGCGCAACGTCTCCGCCAACCATGCCCCCATCGCCGCCTCCCCCGGCACCGATCCGCCCGCCGCCCCCTCCGGATTCACGCTCGGGATCGCGACCATTTCGGCCAGCAGGCCGGGCAGAGTGACGGGAAAACGCTTCATGCGCCTGACGCTGGGGAGAAGTTTCAGCTTGTGCGACGCCGTTTGCGACGTAACCACACGGTTACGCCGTTCATGTCCGTTGCAAAGCCCGTAGCGCCCGCCGCCTCCCGCCTGCCCTGTCCGCCGGATGGGATCGACGAGTTCCTCAGCCGCCCCTCCCACGAGGCCGCCGCGGTCCTCACCCGCACCTCCGGCCCGGTCCTCATCCTCGGCGCCGGCGGCAAACTCGGACTCCACCTCAGCGTCATGGCCCACCGCGCGCTCGCCGCCGTCGGCCGCCGCGATGCCGTCGTCGCCGTCTCCCGCTTCAAGACCCTCCACGACCGCGCCGCCTTCGACCGCCACGGCATCTCCACGCTCGCCGCCGATCTCAGCGACCCCGCCGCCCTCGCCGCCCTCCCCGACGCCCCCACGATCTTCTTTCTCGCCGGCGTGAAGTTCGGCACCGCCGCCGCCCCCGAGCTCCTCCAGCGCCTCAACGTCGAGATGCCCCGCCTCGTCGCCCAGCGTTTCTACAAATCCCGCATCGTCGCCTTCTCCTCCGGCTGCGTCTACCCGTTCGTGCCCGCCGATTCCGGCGGCGCCACCGAGCAGACCCCGCCGGCCCCCGTCGGCGACTACGCCGCCTCCTGCCTCGCCCGCGAACTCGCCTTCGCCGAGGTCTCCCGCGCCCAAGGCACCCGCGTCGCCCTCCTCCGCCTCAATTACGCCGTCGAATTCCGCTACGGCCTACTCGTCGACATCGCCCAAAAAGTCTTCTCCGGCCAGCCCGTCGACGTCACCACCGGCCACGTCAACGTCATCTTCCAGCGCGACGCCCTCGACCACACGATCCGCTCCCTCGAACTCGCCGCCTCGCCCGCCGCCCCCATCAACATCACCGGCGCCGAGACCCTCTCCGTCCGCGCCGTCGCCCACCGCCTCGGCGAGATCATGGGCCGCCCCGTCGCCATCGTCGGCCGGGAAGCCGACACCGCCTGGCTCAACAACGCCTCCTGCTCGCACCGCCACTTCGGCCGCCCGCCCACCCGCGTCGACGACATGCTCGTCTGGATCGCCGAATGGCTCCGCCTCGGCGGCGCATCCTGGGGCAAGCCCACCGGCTTCGAGCAACGCGACGGCCAGTTCTGACCGCCGCCGTCCGCGTCCGCCGCGCCCCCCGTTCGGGTCTTCCGCCACCCGGTCTTTCGTGTCTTTCCAGTCTCCCGCGTCTCCCGTGTCTTCCCCGTCTTCCCCCGCGCGCCCTCCGTCCTGACCGCCCGCATGTCCCTCGATCTCCGCGCCCACCTGCTCGAAGGCCAACTCATCCCCGCCCTCCCGCTCGCCCTCACCCGCGCGCGCCGCTGGGACGAAGCCCGCCAACGCGCCCTCGTCCGCTACTACGTCGACGCCGGCGCCGGCGGCCTCGCCGTCGGCGTGCACTCCACCCAATTCCAGATCCGCGACCCCAAGATCGGCCTCTACGCCCCGATCCTCTCCCTCGCCGCCGAGACCGCCCGCGCCTGGCTGAACTCCTCCCCGCTCGCCGCCCCGCCGCCCGTCGCCGCCCCGCCCCGCCGCCCCGCGCGCTCCGCCTCTATCCCACCGTCGCTCGCGCCGGCCGCCGCGCCTCGCCCCTTCGTGCTCATCGCCGGCCTCTGCGGCCGCACCGATCAAGCCGTCGCCGAAGCCCGCCTCGCCGCCGCCCTCGGTTACCACGCCGGCCTCCTCAGCCTCGGCGCCTGGGCCCAGGACGACGAAGCCGCCGTCCTCAAACACTGCCGCGCCGTCGCCCGCGAGATTCCCCTCGTCGGCTTCTACCTGCAGCCCGCCGTCGGCGGCCGCGTCTTCTCCTACAAATTCTGGCGCGCCTTCGCCGACATCCCGCAGCTCGTCGCGGTCAAGATCGCGCCCTTCCACCGCTACCGCACCATCGACGTCGTCCGCGCCGTCCTCGAAGCCGGCCGCGACGACGTCGCCCTCTACACCGGCAACGACGACAATATCATCGGCGACCTGCTCACACCTTTCCACTTCGGCGGCCGCACCCGCCACATCGTCGGCGGCCTCCTCGGCCAATGGGGCGTCTGGACCGAGCGCGCCGTCACCCTCCTTGGGGAAATCAAGCGCGCCCGCGCCGCCGGCGCCCCGCTCGACGCCGCCTGGCTCACCCGCAACGCCGCCCTCACCGACGCCAACGCCGCCATCTTCGACGCCGCCCACGACTTCGCCGGCTGCCTGCCCGGCATCCACGAGGTCCTCCGCCGCGCCGGCCTCCTGTCCACCGTCGCCTGCCTCGATCCCCGCGAGCAGCTCTCCCCCGGCCAGGCCCGCGAAATCAGCCGCGTCGCCGCCGCCTACCCCTGGCTCGTCGACGACTCCTTCGTCGAAAAAAACCGCGCCCGCTGGCTCGCCTGACGCCCGCCCGCCCCTCTCACTCCACCCATGCTTCCCCGCTCCCTCCTCCGCCCCCTCGCCCTCGGGCTCCTCGCCGTCACCGCCTTCTCCGCCCGCGCCGCCGACGTCATCCGCGTCGGTCTCATCGGTCTGGATACGTCGCACGTCATCGCCTTCACCAAGACCCTCAACGACCCCAAAAACAAGGACCACGTCCCCGGCGCCCGCGTCGTCGCCATCTTCAAGGGCGGCAGCCCCGACATCCCCTCCAGCGCCAACCGCGTCGAGGGCTTCACCGCCGACCTGCTCAAGTATCCCGAGATCAAACTCTACGCCACCGTCGCCGAGCTCGTGCAAAACGTCGACGCCGTCATGATCGAGGCCGTCGACGGCCGCCCCCACCTCGCCTACGCCCG
>JBILLY010000867.1:0-2760 GCA_044375835.1 Opitutaceae bacterium | reverse complement strand
GCGCTGCACGTGCGGACGGATCGCACCGCCGTTTTCCTCGCGTATTCCCGGTCGGCCGGAATCGCCGTCGTGAGCCGCGATGTGCGCGTCGAGTCCTCGGGCTCCTTCGCCATCGCTGCGCCGTCGCTGCTCGCCGCGTCGGGCTCGACCGCCACGCCGGCTACGGCGGCGGCGGCCGGCGACATCGTGATCACCGGCTCCATCTCGGGCGCGCGGGTCGTGACCGGCACGATCGGCGGTTCGGCGACCACGATTTCGGCGCCGGCGCCTGCGACGGGCAACACGTCGTCCGCCGTCGCGGGCTTTTACCAGGCAGGCGCCGCGGGTTCCGCCGACACGGCCTTCGCGCTGGTCGGCGAGTCGGGAGACGTTTTCGTCCTCACCAGCATCGGCGGTCGCGTCGACGCCGGCCGCGGCACGGTGGCCGGGAGCGGCGCGATCGAGGTGGTCACGGAAGCTAACGCGCGGGTGAGCGGCGTCGTGTCCGGACAGACCGGGACGCTGACGGCCTCGGTGGCGCCCACCGGCGGCAATCCCACGACCCTGATCGGCACCAATCCCGCGGTCCGCACCGAGACCGAAAAATTGGTCAACATCTCCACCCGCAGCCCGGTGGGAGGCGCGGCCGGCGCCCTGATCGCGGGCTTTGTGGTGGCCGGTGATCGGCCCAAGCCGGTGCTGGTTCGCGCCATCGGGCCGACGTTGGCGTCGTTTGGCGTGCAGGGCGCGCTACCCGCCGCGGCCTTGGAGGTGTTTCGCGGATCGGCGCCGGTGGCGTCGGCGGGCGATTGGGGCGCGGTGCCGCAAGCCGCGGCCATCGCCGCCGCGTCGGCGCGTGTGGGAGCGTTTGCGCTGCCGGCGGGCAGCCGTGACTCAGCCTTGTTGCTCACGTTGGAACCGGGTGCCTACAGTGCCGTGGTGCGAGGGCAGGGGAGCGCCATCGGCGTCGGCTTGGTCGAGGTCTACGACGCCACCGAAGGCCCGATTCCCGCCGCCCAACGCATCGTGAATGTCTCGACCCGTTCGCAGGCCGGCACCGGCGACGCCTCGCTCATCGCCGGCTTCAACGTCGCCGGCACGATCCCGAAGCGTGTGCTCGTGCGCGGCGTCGGCCCCGGCTTGGTGCCTTTCGGCGTGACGGACGCGCTGACCCGGCCGCAGCTCGAACTGTATCAGAAGGACTCGGTGCTCGCCCGCAACGCCGGGTGGGGCAGTGGCGATGCTCCGGCGCTGGCGGCGGCGGCGGCTCAGGTGGGTGCATTCGCGCTGGTGCCGGGCAGTGCCGATGCCGCCCTGCTTATCCACCTCGCTCCCGGCGCCTACACCGTGCACCTCTCCGGTTTGGGCGGGACCTCGGGCAATGCGTTGATCGAGGTCTATGAAGTGCCGTGAGGGCCCGGCCTGGCCCGCTCCCGGGAAAATTTCCTGCCCGGAACCCGGATATTCCCGCGCCTCCCGCCTGCCGGGGTGGTATGCTGGAGACTGATGCGCGCCCTTCCCAGCCGTCCACCAGTTGTCGCACGCCGGTCGATTCCCGCCACGGGTCCCGTCGCTCAGGCAGATCGAAGGCCCTTCTCCGCGCAAAGATTTGACACCCCGATGCGGCAACGGTCGTGTCCGGGGCCGGTATCCTGACCCACCTTCCGCTCTGCCTCACCCGCAACGTGCCGCCGGTATCCTCCACACTCCGCGATTTGTGTCCGCTCCCATACCTGATTTCCGGTAGACACCGGGCTTGTGCTGGATCGAGTTTCCACCTTCTTTCCCCGGCCCAACGTGCTGCAATTCGGCTCCTTCCCGTAAGTTGAACGCCGTCCGGTCGAATACCTTTCCCCACCTACCTCTCATGAAGAAACTGCTGCTCCTCGTGTCTGCCTTGGTCTCGGCCGCACTTTCGGCACACGCGCAGACCTACTCGGTGACGCCGTCGTCCACCACCTATTCCTCTGCGGGCGGCAACCTCACTTTCACCGTGGCGTTGACCTATCCGGCGGACGCTTCGGCCGTCGGATTCAGTGCGAAACCCCCGGGGGCGGCGTGGAAATACGTGACCACGGCGGGCACCAACGTCCCCGACGTGAAGCCCAACGCGGACGATGTCACCGACCCCGCCGTGGCCTCGTCGACGTTTGATTTCTCCTATCAGACCCCGCCGGCCAATTCGTCCAGCTTCACGTTCTCCCTGAACCTCCCTGCCGGCCTCTCGGGGAGCCAAATTCTGACCTTTGGCGGCCACTATCGCGTCGGTGGCGTGCGGACCGATGTGACCGTGGCATCCGTCACGCTCACGCAAGCTCCGGAGGCGCCGCAAATCACCACCCAGCCTGCGGCCGTCGCGATCGCATCGGGCCAAAACGCATCGTTCACGGTCGCGGCGACCGGAAACCCTTCGCCTTCGTTCAAGTGGCAGTATTCCGCCAACGGCACCACTGGTTGGGCGGATCTGTCCAACGGCGGTCGAATCTCCGGTGCGGCCACCGCGACCTTGACGATCACCGGAGCGCTTGCCGCCGACGGGGGCTCCTACCGTGCGGTCGCGGCCAACGGAGTGTCGCCCGATGCCACGTCGAGTGCTGGCGTCCTTACCATCACCCAGGCTCCTGCAATCGTAACCCACCCGCGCTCTCAGGCAGTAGCGGCTGGCGGATCCCTCAGCCTGACGGTGGTTGCGTCCGGCTCGCCGGCGCCGACCTACCAATGGCGCAAAGGCACGACGAATCTGGCCAACGACAGCCGCATCTCGGGTGCCACGTCCGCCAC
>JBILLY010000280.1:0-6153 GCA_044375835.1 Opitutaceae bacterium | reverse complement strand
CAATGCGGCCACAATCACGGTCGCACCTTCCGGCTTGGTCGCCACCCATGCTTTGGTGACTAACGGCGGTTACGTTGCCGGCAGCACGGTAACGATCACCAATACCGTCGGCTACACCGGTGAGCTGGCCTCGCTCCGTTGGAGCGTGCTTTTGCCCTCCGGCTGGACGTTTGCCAGCGCCGTCAACGCCGGTGCGCCCACTGTTCAGCCCAGCGTGGGCGATTCATCGATGATCGACTGGATCTGGGCGACGGCGCCTGCGAGCCCGGCGACGTTCACCTACACGCTCAACGTTCCCGCCGGTGTCACCGGCCCGCAGACGATCGTCGCGTTGGCGGAATTCACCGTCGGTGAGACGCCGATTCAATTGGTGGCCTCGCCGGATCCGTTGACGGTCAACCAACTCACCTACCACACCGCCGATACCAACCAGAATTCCAAGATCGATGCCAGCGAGCTCACCCGCGTGATCGTCCTCTACAACACCCGATTCACCAATCCTGACACCAGCAAAGTGCGCACCGGTGCCTACCGCGAGGCCCCGGTCGGCACCACCACCGTAGACGGATTCTCGACCGATACGGAGCGCGATTCGACCGTGACCACCGTGACCCTGTCGCGCTACCACGCCGCCGACTACAACCGCAACGGCCGCATCGAGCCGGCCGAACTCACCCGCCTGATCACCCTCTACAATACGCGATTCACCAATCCCGACACCAGCCGCGTGCGCACCGGCTTCTACCGCATCGCGCCGGAGGGCGTCTCGTCCGTGGACGGATTTGCCACCGACGCCGCCCGCGCTCCCTGATTCCGTCCCCCCCCCCTTTTCACCTTTCCTCCATTTCCAATCTCATGTCTCCCATGAAATTCCTGCTCCGTCTGGGCCACCTCTTCGCCGCGCTGGCTGCGCTCGGATTCGCCGCCCGGGCTTCCGCGGCCAATTCCGTTACTGTCACGCCCGCTGCCAGTTCGTATTCCGCGGCCGGTGGCACGCTCACCTTCAACGTCTCTCTCGGCTATACGACCTCGCTCTCCGGCCTGCAATTGGAGCTCACGGCTCCGACCGGCTGGGGCTATTCCGCCACCGGCGGCACCAACCTGCCGCAGGTCGTCCCGTCGGCCGGCGACCGGGGCTCCTTTGCCTTCATCTACTTCACGATTCCTACCACCGGCCCGGCGACCTTCACTTTCACGGTGACGTATCCTGCGGGGCTCTCCGGGAACCAGGTCTTCACCGCGGTGAAGGCCGACTTCACCGATGAAGCCACCAGCGCGGTGCAAACTATCTCGGTGTCGAACATCACGATCACTCCCGCCCCGACCGCACCCTCGATCACCACCCAGCCCATCGCCGCCACGGTTTCCGCCGGGCAGAACGCCTCCTTCACCGTCGCCGCCGCCGGCAACCCCGCGCCCACCTTCAAATGGCAGAAGTCCGCCGACGGCACCGCCGGTTGGACCGACGTCGCCAACGGGGGCCGCGTCTCCGGCGCCACCACCGCCACGCTCACGCTCACCGGTGCGCTCACCGCCGACGCCGGTTTCTACCGCGCCGTCGCGGCCAACGGCGTCACCCCCGATGCAAACTCCAACGCGGCTCAACTCACCGTCAACAAGGCGAGCCAGACGATTTCGTTCGGCACCATTGTCGCCAAATCCTTCGGCGATTCCCCGTTCGCGCTCGGCGCCAGCGCCAGCTCCGGCCTCCCGGTCAGCTACATCAGCACCGACACGTCGGTCGCCACCGTCATCGGCAACACCGTGACCGTCGTCGGCGCCGGCAGCACCACGATTACCGCGAGCCAAGCCGGCAATGCCGACTTCAATGCCGCCGCCAACGTCAACCAAACGCTCACCGTCTCCAAGGCGGTCGCGGGCGTCACGCTCTCCGGCCTCGCCGCCGCCTTCGACGGTCAGCCCAAGGCCGTCGGCGTCACCACGTCGCCCGCGGGTCTGCCGGTCTCCGTCACCTATGACGGTGGCGCCACCGTCCCGTCGGCCGCCGGCAGCTATGCCGTGGTCGCTACGGTCAACGCCCCCAACCACGTCGGATCCGCGACCGGCACCCTCGTGATCGGCAAAGCCACGCAGACGATCACGTTCGCCCCGCTCGCCCAGCGCGTCTTCGCCACCGGCGACTCCTTCACGCTTGCCGCCACCGCCTCCTCGGGTCTCGCAGTGACCTATGCCAGCAGCGACACCTCCGTCGCCTCCGTGAGCGGCGCCACCGTCACCGTCCACAAAGTCGGCACCACCACGATCACCGCGAGCCAGGCGGGCAACGCCAACTTCAACGCCGCCACCAACGTCCCGCAGCAGCTCGATATCGTCCTCGCGATCCAGACGATCACGTTCGCCGGCACCGAACTCGCCGGAAAGAAATTCGGCGATGCCCCCGTCAATCTCACCGCGACCTCGTCCAGCGGTCTCACGGTGGCCTTCGCCAGCTCCGATACCTCCGTCGCCACCGTCAGCGGCAACACCGTCACGATCCTGAAAGCCGGCAGCACCGACATCACCGCCACGCAGGCCGGCAACTCCAACTTCGGTCCCGCCGTGCCCGTCGTGCGCACGCTCGTTGTCGCCAAGGCGCAGGCCACCGTGACGCTCGCCGGCCTCACCCACACCTACAACAACACCGCCAAGTCCGCCTCCGCGACGACCACGCCGTCCGGCCTCACCGTGGTCATCACCTACGCCGGCACGGGCTCGCCGTCCACGCCCCCGGTCAACGCCGGCAGCTACGCCGTCACGGCCACGGTCGACGACGTCAACTACGCGGGCTCCGCGACCGGCAGCCTCGTCATCGACAAAGCTCCGCAGGCAATCACCTTCGCCGCCATCCCGGCCAAGACTTTCGGCGACGCCGATTTCGACCTCACGGCCACTTCCGACTCCGGACTGCCGGTCGCGCTCGCCAGCGGCACACCCGCGGTTGCGACGGTCACGGGCAACACCGTGAAGCTTCTCGCCGGCGGCACCACCACCATCACCGCGACCCAAGCCGGCAACGCCAACTATCTGCCGGCGCCGTCCGTGCCGCGCGACCTCGTCGTCGCCAGGGCGGCCGCGACGGTTACGCTGGGTTCCGCCACGTTGGCCCAGACCTATACCGGCACGCCCCGCGTGGTCACGGCCACCACGACGCCCTCGGATCTGCCCGTGATCATCACTTTCGCGCAGGGCGGCAACCCGGTCGCCGTTCCGATCAACGCCGGTAGCTACGATGTGACGGCCACCATTCAGGATCCGCGCTACCAAGGCACGGCGACCGGCACCCTCGTGGTCGCCAAGGCCGACCAGACGATCACGTTTGGCGCGCTCGATTCCAAGCCGCTCGACCTCGTGTCCTTCGTGCTTGGCGCGACCTCGTCCTCGAACCTCCCGGTCTCCTACGCGACTTCGAACAATACGCCCAAGTCCGGCAACCCCGCGCACATCGTCGCGACCGTGACCGGCGCCAACGTCGCGCTCCAGAACGTCGGCACCAGCACTGTCACCGCCACGCAGGCCGGCGATGCCAACTACAACGCCGCGACCGCCGTCGCCCAGGTGCTCACCGTGCTCAATCAGAGCCAGACCGTGGTCTTCGACGCCGCCCAACTCCCGGCCAAGACCTTCGGCAACGCTCCGTTCAACATCAGCGCCACCAGCAACCGCGGATTGCTCGTCGGCTTCGTCAGCTCCAATCCCGCCGTCGCGACCGTCGCCGCCGGCACCTTGAGCGGCAACGTCACCACCGCGCAGGTGACCATCGTCGGCGCCGGTTCGGCCGACATCACGGCCAAGCAGCCCGGTGACGACAACAATGCCGCCGCACCCGATGTCACCCGCACGCTCGCGGTCGCCAAGGCCACCGCCACCGTCACGCTCGCCAATCTCGCCGCGACCTACGACGGCGGCCCCAAGGCTGCCACGGCCACCTCGAACCCGGCCGGCCTCAACATTGTCATCGAATACGCCGGCACTGTCGCGCCCCCCGCTCCGCCGGTGAATGCCGGCACCTACGCCGTCACCGCCACGATCCAAGAACTCAACTACTCCGGCAGCGCCACGGGCAACCTCGTGATCGCCAAGGCCGCCCAGTCGATCACGTTCCCTGCCGGCTCGGTCGGCTCACCTCGTCTCATCGATGCCGCGCCCTTCCCCCTGACCGCCGCCGCCACCTCGGCCCTCCCGGTTTCTTTCGCCAGCAGCAACCCCGCGGTCGCCACGATCTCCGGCAATACCACCGCCGGCTTCACTGTGAACGTGGTCGGCCTGGGCAACACCACGCTCACCGCAACCCAGGCCGGCGATGCCAATTTCGTCGCCGCCACGGCCGTCACGCAGGTGCTCACGGTCAATCCGGTCGCCCCCGTGATCGTCGCCACGCCGTCCCTCAACCAGACCACCGTCCGCGGCAGTGCCTTTGTGTTCGGCCCCTCGACGCTCAACGCGCGCTCCGCCCCCGCGACTTTCAGCATCTCCGGCGCGCCCGCCGGGCTGGTGGTTGACCCCGCCTCCGGCGCCATCTCCGGCAAGGCCGAGGTCGAGGGCACCTTCGCCATCGAGCTGAAAGCCTCCAACGTCACCGGCTTCGACACCCGCACGCTCAACCTCGTCGTGCAGCCGCCGGCGCCCGTGATCAAGAGCCCGGCGGCGGTCTCTGTCCTCGCTGGCGGCAACCTGACCTACACGATGGTTACCGACCCTGCGGTCGGCTCGTCCGGGCTCACGGTGTCCGCCACGGGCATGCCGGGCGGGGTCACGTTCAATCCCGCCACCGGCCTTCTCTCCGGCACGGCTCCGGGCTTCCCCATCAATACGACCGTCACCCTCACCGCGACCAACGCCACCGGCTCCGCCACCTTGCCGCTGCGCCTCACGGTTAACCCGAACCCGGATTCCCCGGTCTACGGCGGCCCCGCGTCCGCCTCGGCCACGGCCGGCGTCGCGTTCTCCTTCACGCCGCTCTTCTCGGCGTCGACTGCGACGCCCGCCACGCCCACGACCTTCGCGGTAACCTCCGGCTCGCTCCCGACCGGCCTCGGCCCGATCAGTGCCAGCACGGGTGCGATCACCGGCACGCCGAGCCAGACCGGCACCTTCCGCATCGACATCACCGCGACCCGCGGCGCGCTCACCGGCGTCGCCTCGATCACGCTTGTCGTCAACCCCGCCGCCACCGCGCCGGTGGTCGCGATCCAAAACGGCAATGTCCGCTCCGCCACGGTTGGCGGCAATTTCACCTCCGGTAATATCACGGCCACGCCGTCCGCAGGCACCACCATTGCCGTCGGTTCACTGCCGCCGGGTCTCGTGTTCAACTCGACGGCCACGCCTCCGACGATCACGGGCAGCCCGACCTCCGTCGGCACTTACAACATCACGCTCAATGCCACCAACTCCGCCGGCACCGGACCCAACACGACCCTCTCGCTCACCGTCGCGCCGCACCCGCAGGCGCCCGTCCTGACGAGTGACCCCGTGGTTTCCGGCCGCGTCGGAGTGCCGTTTGTTACCTACACGCTGGTGTCCAATCCGGCCGCCACGTCCTACGCCGCCACGTCGTCGCTGCCCGCGGGCCTTTCGCTCAACACCACGACCGGCGAGATCACCGGCACGCCCACCGAGAGGGGCACGAGCCGCGTCTTCTTCACCGGCACCAATGCCAACGGCACGAGCCTCGGCCTCGAACTCACGTTCAACATCGCGCCGCCGCTCACCGTCCCGGCCGTGAACAGCAACAGCTCCGCCCAGGCCCAGGTCGGCCAGTCGTTCACCTACGCGATCATCGCCACCAATTCGCCCACCTCCTACGCCGCCACCGGGCTGCCCGCCGGCCTTACCCTGAACACCACCACCGGCATCATCTCCGGCGTCCCGTCCACGACGAGCGGCACCACCCCCTTCGGCATCGATTTGTCGGCGACCAACGGCGACGGCACCGGCGCGGTCAAGCGCCTCTCGCTCACCGTCGACCCCGCGCCCGCGACCCCGGTCATCTCGAGCGGCGCCACCGCCACCGCCCGCGTCGGCATCGCCTTCACCTACAACATCACGGCCACCGAGTCGCCGACCTCGTTCGTTGCGGAAAATGTGCCCGCCGGCCTCGCCGTGAATCCGACGACCGGCGTCATCAGCGGCACCCCGCTGACGCCCGGCTCC
>JBILLY010000134.1:0-9034 GCA_044375835.1 Opitutaceae bacterium | reverse complement strand
AGGTTGTCGGCAAAAACGATGCCGAGCATCGAGAACATGAAGATCGAGAGGCCGCCGAAGTAGCGGGCGCGGTGCGCGTCGTCGTGCATGTAGCCGAGCGAGAACACGTGCACGCAGAGGCCGACGATGCCGACGATGGTCAGCATGAGGGCGGCGAGATCGTCGAACTTGAAGCCGAGCTTCAGCGAGAAGTCGCCGAAGCGGAGCCACTCGAGCGAGGCCTCGAAGCGCTCGCCCTTGAACGCGAGGATGAGCGCGAGCGCGGCGATGGCGGTCGCCGTGGCCGTGGAGATCGCCGAGGCGATGCCGCCGGCGCGGCGGAAGAAGAGCGCGATGATCGCCGCCGACAGGAGCGGCAGGACCAAGACGAGAATGGCGTGCAGGGGCATCGTCATGGCGCGTCAGTTTTTAAGCGCGTTGAGCTGGTCGATCTGGATCGTCTGCCGCTTGCGGAAGAGCGCGACGATGATGGCGAGGCCGACCGCGACTTCGGCGGCGGCGACAGTGAGAATGAAGAACACGAAGGTGTTGCCGTCGGCGGTGCCGTTGAAGCGCGAGAACGCGACCAGCGCCAACGTCGAGGCGACGAGCATGAGCTCGAGGCACATGAAGACGACGAGGGTGTTGCGGCGCACGAGCACGCCGAGCAGGCCGATGGCGAAGAGCGCGACGGAGATCGCGAGGTAGCCGTTGAGCGTGGCGGGGATCATTTGATGTCCTCCATGCCGTCGAATTTCTTGCTGAGCACGATCACGCCGAGCATCGCGATCAGGAGGAGGAAACCGAGGATCTGCACGGGCAGCAGGTAGGTGGTGAAGAGCTGGTAGGCGTAGAGCTTCAGGTTGGCGCCGACGGCGGGCAGCTTGGCGAGGTCGGGCTCGGGCAGGCGGCCGCGGGCGAGGAACGAGACAAAGCCCGAGACAACGAGGCCGATGGCGAGCACGCGGGCGGCGATCGGGAGCTTGTGCAGCGTGGGCCGCGCATCGCCGCGGGAATCCAGCAGCATGACGATGAAGAGGAAGAGCGCGGCGATGGCGCCGGCGTAGACCAGCAGAATGAGGAACGCCAGGAGGTAGGCCTCGAGGCCGGTGAAGAGACCGGCGACGCCGACGAGCGAGAGCAGCAGGCAGAGGGAGGCGTTGACGGCGTTTTTGTTCAGCACGACGCCGAGGGCGGCGACGAGGGTGAACAGGGCGAAGACGTTGAAGAGGAAGTGGCCCATGGGTGGTCGGTCAGTAGCGGGTAGCGGGTAGCGAGAGGCAGGGCGAGGCGTCCCCGCCGAGCCGCGGCTCACCGAGGACAGTTCTCCCTACCATGACATGCTCGCAGCTCCTCATGATCAGTGCCGGTCGTTGCCGTGGGTTTCGGCGGACTTCTTCTTGTCCCACTTGAAGTGGGAATCCGGGAGCGTGCCGCCGATCTCGTAGAGGCGGACCTTGTTGTTGACCATTTCCTCGCGGGTGTAGCCGGTCATCGAGAACTGGTTCTGCAGCCAGATCGCTTCCTCGGGGCAGACCTCCTGGCACATGCCGCAGTAGATGCAGCGCAGCATGTCGATCTCGAACTCCTTGGGCGCCTTCTCGACGTGGCCGGTGGGGGCGTCGGGGGCGATTTCGCCGGGCGTGATGCGGATGGCCTTGGGCGGGCAGACGAACTCGCAGAGCTGGCAGGAGACGCATTTCTCGCGGCCGTTGGGATCCTTCACCAGCGTGGGGACGCCGCGGTAGCCGACGGGAATGGCGGGGCGCTGCTCGGGATACTCCAGGGTCTCCTTCGGCTTCACGAGGTGCTTCCACGTCGTCTTCAGACCGGAGACGATCTGGGGGACGTAGGTGCGCTCGGCGAAGGTGAGCGGCTTGCGTTCGAGAGGTGTGCCGGTGGCCATTGGCGGAAAAGAAGAAACGGAGGAAAGAAGAAGGAAGAAACGGGAGGACGAGGACGTCGGGAGGGTTTTCTACTTTCGGCCGTTTCTACTTTCTTATTTGGTTTGGATCACCGCGATCGCGATCGCGTAGAACACGAGGTTGGCGATGGAGAGCGGGAGGAGTTTCTTCCAGCCGAGCTCCATGACTTGGTCGTAGCGGAAACGCGGGACCGTCCAACGGACCCACATGAAGAAGAAGATCAGGGCGAGGACCTTGCCGAGGAAGATGCCGATGGAGAGCAGACCGACGGCGATCGGGTGGGCGAGGAGCGGCGAGAGGGCGGAAAGCCAGCCCACGAGATCGGCAAGCGATACCCACGGGAGCGGATTCCAGCCGCCGAGGAACATGAGGGTGAAGACGCCGGAGCCGATGACCATGTGGGCATACTCGGCGACGAAGAAGAGACCCCACTTGAAGGCGCCGTATTCGGTGTGGAAGCCACCGACGAGGTCGGCTTCGGACTCGGGCATGTCGAAGGGCTGGCGGTTGGTCTCGGCGAAGAGTGCGGTGATGAAAATGAAGGCCGAGACGGGCATCAGGAAAATGAACCACATGCCGCCGAGGAAACCGGGCTGGCTCTGGAACTCGACGAGCCGGCCGAGGCCGAGCGTGGCTTCGAGGCCGGGGGCGTTGACCCAGAGGAAGAGCGGCACGATGGAGAGCGTCATCGAGAGCTCGTAGGAGATCAGCTGGGCAGAGGCGCGGACGCCGCCGAGGAAGGGATATTTCGAGTTGGAGGCCCAACCCGCGAGGATGAGCGAATACACTCCGAGCGAGGAGACCGCGAAGACGGCGAGCAGGCCGATGTCGACATTGGCCAGGGCGATCGGAATGACCTTGCCGGCTTCGTCGAGGTAGGCGCCGAAGGGCACCGCGGTCACGGTCGTGAGCGCGGGCATCATCGCGACGATCGGCGCGAGCACGAAGTAAAACTTGTTCACATGCCCGGGCAGCGCGTCTTCCTTGAAGAGCATTTTGCCGCCGTCGGCCATGACGTGGAAGATGCCGAGACGCTGGAGGAACGGACCGACGACGGGAATCCACGAGACCCACGGCACGATGGCGCGATTGGGGCCGGGACGGCCCTGGATCCACGCGGAGACCTTGCGCTCCGCCATCGAGCAGGCCCCGCCGATGGGGAAAATGACCATGATCACCGCAAGGCCCTTGAGGACGCCTTGGACGACCGGGTGGAGGTTTTGCCAGAGTTCGATCATCTCAGGGAGAGCGCGAAAATCACGAGGGCGACGCCGAAGCCCGCGGTGATGCCGGCGCCGAGCCGCATCTTGCGGACTTCTTCGGCGAGTTCCGCCATCTCGCGCTGCTGGCGCGCCGTGGGCTGCGCGGGCGCGGGCTTCGAGGGCTTGCGGAGCGTGAGGGCGTAGAGGCCCGCGCCCATGCCGATGAAGCCGAGACCGAGAGCGATGAAGGCGGGAGAGCGCATGGGGTTCAGGCGGCGGCGGTCTTGGCCGCGGGTTTGTAGTGGAGCGTCTCACCCTCGACGAACGGCAGGCCGGCGAACGGCGTGGCGTCGAGCGGCGCGCCGGTTTCCGGCAGCGCGGAGAAACTCAAGCCGGCCAACGCGGGGACTTCGGCGGCGAGCGCGGTCCAGACGGAGCCGAGGTCGCCGGCCACGGCGGTGCCGCCGACGGCGGTGACGAGCTTGGCCAACACCACGGCGTCGGCCGCGGTGCCGGTCGGGCCGGGCACGCAGGTCAGGAATTTCTGAATCCTGAACTGCTGGTTCACGAACGTGCCGCTCTTCTCGAAGACAGTCAGCGTGGGGAACACGACCTTGGCCGCGGCGCTGGTGGCGTTGGCGTGGGTGCCGAGGTAAACGACGGCGACCTTGGCGAGCTGCGTGGCGGTGAGACCGGCGGCGACGAGGTCTTCGCCGACGGAGACGACGGCCTTGACCTGGCCGGCGTCGATGGCGGCGGCGAGCGCGGAGAGTTTTTGGGTCGGCAGCGCGGCGATGAGACCGGTGACGAGCGCGCCGCGGACATTGGGATTGCGGTCGGAGCTGATGAGGAGGCGATCGCCCTCCCCCACCCGGCTCACGAGGTGCGCCGGCGCCTTGAGCGCGGCGGCGAGTTTCCTGGTGAGGAACTGCTCCTCGACCGAGCTGCGGCCCGAGCCGACGACGGCGACGGAGCCGGACTTGAGCAGGTCGGCGGCGGCGTTGACCGCGAGGTCGAGGGCGCTGTCCGCGCCGTTGACCTTGATGCCGGCGAGACGGTCGGCGGCCTTGACCGCCTTGTAGAGATCTCGGCCGCTGTCGGCCATCCAGGTGTCGTTCACGTCGTCGTTGCGGCGCGGCGTGATGCGGTAGATGACGCCCTCGCGGGACCAGACGACGGTGTTGGCGCCGACGGAGGACTCGGTGTCGATCGAGTTGGTCTGCTTGAGGAACCAGACGCGCATCTTGAACCGGAAATCGGTGCTGGTGAGCGCGCCGACGGGGCAGATGTCGACGGTGTTGAGCGAGTAATTGTTCGTGAGCTGCTTGCCGGGGTAGCAGGTGAGCGTCGAGTAGCTGCCGCGGTCGATGAAGCCGAGGACGTCGTCCTTGGCGATTTCCTTGCAGAAGCGGATGCAGCGGGAGCAGAGGATGCAGCGCTCGTCGTCGAGGGTGACGCGGGGCCCGAGCTGCGTGCGCTTGGGCTTCACGTTTTTCTGCTCGATGTAGCGGGAGTAGCCGCGACCGTAGCCGGTGGACTGCTCCTGGAGCTTGCACTCGCCGGCCTGGTCGCAGATCGGGCAGTCGAGCGGGTGATTGACGAGGAGAAACTCCATCACGCCCTCGCGGCAGTCCTTGATCTGCGGGGTGTTGGTGCGGATGTGCAGACCGGGCGCGGCGTTGGTGGCGCAGCCGATCTGCGGGCGCGGGATCCAGTTGATCTTCTGCTTGCCCGTCGCCGGGTCCATGATCGGCGCCTTGGTGGCGGGATCCACGGCCGGCATGCCCATTTCGATGAGGCACATGCGGCAGTTGCCGACAATGCTCAGCTTGGGGTGGTAGCAGTAATACGGGACGTCGACGCCCACGAGGCGCGCGGCCTCGATCGCGTTGGTGCCCTTCGGCACGGCGATCTCCTTGCCGTCGACGTTGACGGTGACGAGGTCGGGTTTGGGCGATGCGATCATGGCGAGAGAGTGCGTTGAACCACGATCAGACCAGATCGAGGGCGCCGGCGGGTTTCGCGGCGTTCTTGGTTTCCGGATACGCCTTGAACTCGTCCCCGAACTTGGCGACGAAGCTCTGGGTGGGCCACGAGCAGGCCTCGCCGAAGGCGCAGATGGTGCGGCCGGCGATCTGGTCGGCGACGCTCTTGAGCAGCGCGCCGTCCTCGGCGCGGGCCTTGTCGTGCACCATGCGGGTGGTGATCTTCTTCATCCACAGGGAGCCCTCGCGGCAGGGCGTGCACTGGCCGCAGCTTTCGTGGGCGTAGAACGCGTTGATGTTGGCGAGGGCCTCGACCATGTTGACGGTGTCGTCCATCACGATCACGCCGCCGGAGCCGCCCATCGTGCCGCAGGCCGCCAGCGTATCGAAGTCCATCGGGATGTCCTCGACCGTGAGCACGCGCTCGGTGCCGTCCTTGTTCTTCAGTTTGAAGGTCTCGCCGAAGCGCAGGATTTTCGCCGAGGAGCCGCCGGGGATGACGGCCTTGAACTTCCGCCCGGGCAGCGGGCCGCCGCAGACCTCGTTGAGCAGCTCGCCCATCGTGATCTTGCCGACCTCGTATTCGTAGTAGCCGGGTTTCTGCACGTGGCCGCTGACGCAGAGGATGCGGGTGCCGGTGTTGTTGGGCGTGCCGATCTTGGCGTAGGCGTCGCCGCCCATCTCGACGATGTGCTTCACGTGGCAGAGCGTCTCCACGTTGTTCACGATCGTGGGGCACTGGTAGAGGCCGAGGACGGCGGGGAAATACGGGGGCTTGATGCGCGGATACGGGCGCTTGCCTTCGAGGGACTCGATCAGGCCGGTTTCCTCGCCGCAGATGTAGGCGCCGGCGCCGCGGTGGACGTAGATCTCGCAGCCGTAGGCGGTGCCGAGGATGTTGGGGCCGACGAAATTGGCCGCGCGCGCCTCGGCGATGGCTTGCTCCAGAATGCGGGCCCCGTGCGGCATCTCGCCGCGGATGTAGATGTAGGCCTGCTTCACGTTGTTGGCCCACGCGGAAATCATGATCCCCTCGATCAGCTGATGAGGGTCCTGGTGCATGATGTAGCGGTCCTTGAACGTGCCGGGCTCCGACTCGTCGGCGTTGACGACGAGATAGATCGGCTTGCCGCTTTTGCGGTCGACGAGGCCCCACTTCACGCCGCAGGGGAAACCCGCGCCGCCGCGGCCGCGCAGGCCGGCCTTCTTGACCTCGTCGATGATCGCGGCGGGCTGCATCGCGACCGCCTTCTTGAGCATCTCGTAACCGCCGTGGCGGACGTAGCACGCGAGGTCGTTGGTGTAACCCGCCTCGTCGATGTGCTTGAAAATGATCCGGCGTTGTTGGGGAGCGGGCATGTCTGTCAGAGTGACAAGTGACGTGTGACGAGTGACAAGTCGGGTCAGCGGCGCTGGGCGGCGGCCTGCTTGATTTGGTCGCTCAGTTGCTTGGCCTTGGCGCAGTCGACCTTCTCGTGGAGGTCGTCGTCGATCATGACCACGGGGGCGGTGCCGCAGCTGGCGAGGCACTCGACGAACTCGATCGTGACCTCGCCGTCGGGCGAGACTTCGCCGCGGTGGGTTTTGAACTCTTCTTCGAAGGTCGCGCAGGTCTTGTAGCCGCCCATGAGGGCGCAGGAGAGCGTGCGGCAGACCTTGATGTGGCGGCGGCCGATGGGCTTCTGCCGGAACATCGGGTAAAACGTCACGACTTCGTAGACGTTGATCGGCTGCAGCTCGAGTTTCTGCGCGACCCAATCGATGGCTTCCGGCGGGATGTAGCCGACATCCTCCTGGATGGCGTGCAGCAGCATCAGGACCGCACTCCGTTTGACCGGGTAGTGCGTGATCACGTCGTCGATGCGGCGCAGCGTTTCGGGTTTGAGATTCATGGCTGACGCGAAAGGTAGCGAGTAGCGGCCAGCGAGGAGCGAGTAGCTCGCGGGCGCTGCGGAAGAGTGGTTTGAAGGTTGGTCATGCTCACTACGCGCTACTCGATGCTCGCTGCTAGCGATCGCACTCGCCCATCACGAAGTCGAGCGACCCGAGGATCGCGACGACGTCGGAAATGAGGCAGCCGACGCACATTTTCTGGAGGATCGAGAGATTGCAGAACGAGGGGGAGCGGATCTTGAGGCGATACGGGACGCCGCCGCCCTTGCTCACGATGAAGAAGCCGAGGATGCCCTTGGGATTTTCCGCCTCGAAATACACCTCGCCGGCGGGGATCTGGGGCCCCTCCGTGACGATCATGAAGTTCTGGATCAGCTCTTCCATCGAGCTGAGGACCTTGTCCTTCGGCGGAGCGAAGATGCGCTTGGCGTCGACCGCATACCACGGGCCGTCGGGCATTTTGGCCGCGACCTGGCGGATGATGCGGACCGACTGGCGCATTTCTTCGCCGCGAACGAGGTAACGGTCGTAGCAGTCGCCCTTGGTGCCGACGGGGACATCGAATTCCCACTGTTCGTAGCCGGAGTAGGGCTTGTCCTTGCGCAGGTCGAGGGCGACGCCGGAGCCGCGGAGGTTCGGGCCGGTGAGGCCGTAGGCGAGCGCGACGTCCTTCGGGATCACGCCGATGCCGACGGTGCGATCCATGAAGATCTTGTTCCGGGTCAGCAGCTGCAGCATCTCCTCGAGGATCGGGAGAAACTGGTCGCAAAACGTGTTCACGCGCCCGAGCCAGCCGTCGGGGATATCGCGGGTCACGCCGCCGATGCGGGTGTAGCTCGTGGTGAAGCGCGCGCCGGTGAGCTCTTCGAAGAGCTTGTAGAGTTTTTCGCGCTCCTCGAGGCAGTAGAGCAGCACGCTCCAAGCGCCGACATCGAGGGCGAAGGCGCCGAGGCCCATCAGGTGCGACGAGATGCGGGCCATCTCGGCGGTGAGCACGCGGATCGCCTCGCAACGGGGCGGGACCTTGAGCCCGGCCAAGCGCTCGACCGCGATGGCGTAGGCCATGTTGTTCGCGAGCGGCGCCAAGTAGTCCAACCGGTCCGTGTAGGGCACGAACTGGTTGTAGGTCATGTTCTCGGCGATCTTCTCATCGCCGCGGTGCAAATAGCCGATGACCGGATCCGCCTTGGTCAGGATCTCGCCGTCGAGCTCCATCTGGAGCCGGAGCACGCCGTGGGTCGACGGGTGCGACGGGCCCATCGAGAGGGACATCGTCTCGGTCTGGAACTCCGCCGGAGCCGCCTTGGCACCGGCCGCGGACTTCGCGGCGCTGTCGGGAAAGGAGTATTCGGTGGCCATGCGCGGTTAGTCCTTCATCTGGCGGAGCGGCGTCTGGTCGGGGCGGGCGGTGCGATCCGCCCAGCTCTCGTCCTTGGCGCGCGGCTCGGCCTCGGTAAGATTCACTTCGCCCGGCGAGGCGACAAAGGGCCCGCCCGCCATCGGCGCGGCGATCACGCGCGTGCCCGTCGCTTCGGCGATGTCCGCGACCGGGAGGTCCGTCTCGATGCCGGCCAGAGGAAACTCCTTGCGCAGCGGATGGTAGGGATAGCCGTCCCACATCAGAATGCGGCGCAGGTCCGGGTGGCCTTCGAAGGTGACGCCCATCAAGTCGTAGCACTCGCGCTCGTGCCAGTTGGCGCCGGGCCACACGTCGACGACACTCGGCGCCGTGGGCTTGGCCTCGGTGCCGGCGCAGGGGGCGGCCACGCGCACGTAGCTGCCGGCGCGGGTCGAAGAGAGCAGGTGGTAGACGACCGTGAAGCGCGGCGACGCGCCTTCGGCCCAATCGATCGCCGTGACGTCCATCAGCAGGTCGAACGCCCATTCGTCGCGCAGGTAGCGCAGTGCGGCCACGAGGTCGGCGAGCGGCACGTTGACCGCCGGGTGATCGGCGGAGGCACGGTCGGTCGCCTGCGGAAATTTCGCTTTGAGCGCGATGACGGCGTCGGCGGACATCAGGAAGTGAAAGGAAAAGTGAGGGTGAAAGTGG
>JBILLY010000132.1:0-9067 GCA_044375835.1 Opitutaceae bacterium | reverse complement strand
GGGTCGGCGGACATGGGCGGGGGACTCGGGTGGCGACCGATCAAAAACGCGACCTCGGATGGTTTAGTTTAGCCCGCTGCGGAGAAGGCGGGAGGGTTTGCCGGTGAATCGTTGGTCGGTCCCTGCTCTCACGAGCAGGGCTACAGCGGCCGTGGGCGTAGGCGGGGCACGCATCGAGGACACTGTCGAAAACCCGCTGGTGGGGCGACGGCGCCCATGAGCGTCGGTCCCTGCTCTCACGGGCAGGGCTACAGCGGTCGTAAGCGCGGGTCCCTGCTCTCACGAGCGGGGCTACAACGGCGATGAGCGCAGGAGGGCAGGTCACGATAGGTGCAGGCGTGGCACGTGACGGCCCGCGGTTGCCGGGGTTTCAAGGTGCGGTGCGCCGATGACCGGGCCGGCGCGTCGCGGGCGCGTCGCGCCGAGCCGGCCGCGTCGCGGTTTCAGAACTCGGTGCGCACCGTGAAGGCGATGACGCGCGGGGCCTCGCGGTAGGCGCGGCGGTAGAACTGCACGCCGCTGACGTTGTCGAGGTCGAGCTTGGTGGCGTTGATGGTGCGGTCGTCGAGGAGGTTGGTGACGTTGAGCTGGTAGGTGACGTTGGTGGAGTTGGCCCACATGCCGGCGATGCCCTTCGTCTTGTATTGGAGCAGGAGGTCGAAGAGGGAGCGCGGATTGCCCCAGAGCACGCGGTCGGTCTGGATGTGGATGCCGGCGAGGTTGGCGCTCTGATAGCGCCAGCCGCCGCCGACAGCGAGGCCCTTGAGCCGGCCGGTGCTGAACTGGTAACGGGTGAAGAGATTGGCCTTGTGCGGGCGGTTGCCGTAGCCGCGCTCGTCGAGGCGACGGCTCTCGGCGAGGAGCGTATCCGATTCGGCGATGCGCTGGGCGACGGTGACGGTGCTGAAGGCCTGGGCGGCGGTGAAGAGCGTCTGGTTGTAGATCGAGGGGCGGCCGGTGCGCTGGGTGTAAAGCGCGTCGAGGCTCTTCCACAGCGCGACGCGGTCGGCCCACCACGGGAGTGCCTCGAAGAAGGTGTTGGTGACGACGCGGTCGGTGTGGGAGTAGGAGGCACGGAGCGTCCAGTGGCGGGTGAGGTTGGCGATGGCCTCGAACTCGACGCCCTTGCTGATCTGGTCGGAGAGGTAGGAGTCGGCGGTGCTGAGGTAGATGGAGGTGAGGTCGCCCACGCTCGCGATGGGGGCACCGGTGCCGAGGTTGGTGAGGTTGGCCTGGCGGAAATAGTAGTCGAAGGACGACATGACGTCGTTGTTGGGATTCACGAAGACCGCGCCGCCGCCCTGGATGCGTTCGCCGAGGCTCTTCGACTGGTAGCGCTTGAGGGAACCGCTGATGCGGTTGTCGAGAAAGCTGAAGGCGATGCCGTAGTCGCGGCTCACGCCGCGGGTGGGCGGGGGCGTCTCGTCCTCGGGCAGCGAGGAGCGGTTGCGCTCCTGCAGGCCGACGCCGGTGGCGTAGTTGCCGATCAGGGAAAAGTTTTTCGTGACGTGGAGGACGGCGCCGACGGATTTGCGCAGGCCGGTCTGTTTGTCGGTGCTGAACCACTGGCGCTGCAGCGGCGTGAATGTCGCCTGGTCGGCGGCGGTGGCGAAGCGGAACTTGCCGGTGGCGGGATCGCGCAGCGTGCGCGGTCCGACGGCGCGGATGGTGTCGTCGCGGACGCCGGCGGTGGTGACGAGGCGGCGGTCGAAGAAGGCGTTCTGCATGACGGCCATGAGCGTGTCGGTCGTGAGCTCGTCGTCGAAATCGAGGGCGTTGGCCGGGGCCCAGTCGGTGGTGAGGCGGCCGACGGTGGGGAAGGCGGAGTTGAAGGACTCGAGGTTGGTGGGGTTGCCGGGCTGGAAGCCGGAGGTGTAGTCGGCGGAGGGGCCGCCGATTTTGATGTAGCGGCGGCGGACGACTTGGTTGGCGGCGTTTTCGGCGGCGACGTTGTAGGGGCGGTTGGCCCAGACCTCGCGGCTGCGGAGGCGGTAGTTGTTGTTCACGTTGCGCTCGGTCATCACGGCGAACCGGTGCTGGCCCCAGCGTGGGCCGAAGTCGTGGTCGTAGGAGAAGGAGGCGCGCAGGGTCTCGTTGTCGTTGCCGCGCTGGAGGCGGAAGGGGTTGGCCTGCGAATAGTAGTAGCCGTTGCCGTGGAACCAGGGATTCAGGCTGCCGTCGGGGAGGCGGTAGTTGAGGTCGGCGGCGAGGGCGGGGTTCTGCCCGAGCGTGGTGTCGCTGCGGCGATGGTTGAGGTTGTAGGCGAGCTCCATGAAGAGGTGCGGGAGCAGGCGGTGGTTGAAGATGGCGGTGAGGTTGTCGGTGCTCACGCCGGCGAACTCGCCGGCCCCGGAGGAGGTGACGGAGCCGTAGCGCTCGAAGCGCTCGTCGACGATGGGTTGGTCGGAGTTGAAATTGAAGATGCTGGCGTTGGTGGAGAGCGTGGCGCGGTTGACGAGCGCGGTGGCGCCTTCCCAGAGGCGCGGGGCGACGGTGAGGTCGGGGCCGTAGACGAGGACGGTGCGGTTGTTGACGGTGCCGGTGCCGGCGGCGGCGGCGACGAGGGCGGAGCCGTTGGCGTTTTCGTAGCGCTCGAGCGCGGGGTTCCAGCGGATCTGGCCGGCGCCGAGGGCGGTGGCGAAGCGGGAGATGCTGTCGACGTGGTTCCAGTCGCGGCCGGAGACGCCCTCGTTGTGGTCGCGGACGTAGGAGACGACGAGGCTCGTGTCGCGGCGGAACTGGTAGCTGCCGGCGACGGTGATGCCCTGGAAATCCTGATACTGGTGCGGCTGGGGCGAGCCCTTGCGATCGCGGGTGGCCATGACGCGGAGGCCGAGTTTGTCCTTGAGGAGCGCGCGGTTCACGTCGACGGCGACGCGCTTGGTGCTCTCGCCGGCGACCTTGAATTCGAGAGTGGTGAGGTTGCGGGTGGCCGAGGGCTGGCGGGTGCGGAAGTTGAGCACGCCGCCGGGCGCGCCGGTGCCGAAGAGGATGGCGTTGGGGCCGCGGGTGGCGGCGACGCGCTCGACGTTGTAGGTGTTGGATTCGACGGCGGTCTGGAAGCCGTTGATCGCGTAGCCTCCGTTGAGACCGCGGGAGCGGTAGGTGAGGCCCTGGTCGCCGAACATGTTGACCTGGTTGCCGGCGCCGCCGGGGTCGGCGTCGCCCTTGTTGATTTCGGCGCCGATGTCGTAGCGGAGGATTTCCTCCATGTTGGTGGCGCCGAGGTCGTCGAGAAAGTCCCGGGTGAAGACGCTGATGGCGGCCGGGGTGTCGCGGAGCGCGGTGTTGAGGCGGGAGCCGTCGAGGGTGTTGGTGGCGGCGTAACCGCGCTCGACTTGCGTGCTGACTACGAAGGGGGAGAGCTCGACCGGATCCTCCTTGGCCGGGAGCGAGGCGGGCGCGGCGGGTGCGGGGACCGAGGGAGCGGCGGCGCCGAGCAGGGCGAGGGGCACGAAGGCGGCGAGGAAGACGGGCAGCCGGCAGGCAGGAGCGACGACGGGACAACGACGATTCATGGGGCGGGTGGGGTTGGGGTGGGCGCGACGGGAGGTCATCCCTCGCGCGCGCAGGAACAACGTGCTCGCGAGGCGCCGCGACGGTCGAGGGAAAAACCGATTGAAAGCCAACCGTGGCGCGGCGCGGGCGGCGACGGGAGCGTGCGAAGCGTCCGCGCGGACCGTCCGCGCGGACCGAGCACCTCAAGCCGAGCGCGCCGATCGGACTCGCGACGCGAACTCGCGGACCGAGCGCGGTGGACGCCGGGCGCGGCCCAACCAGAGACCGGGCGCGGAATCAGCGGCGCGCGAGGGCGCCTATTGCTTGGGCCACTGGAGGTCGGACGCGCGGATGACGTGCTGCCACAGTTGCGCGCCCGACGGATCGTGACTCGTGAGGGTGATGATGCGGGCGTCGGTCGGACCGCTGACGGCGATCCGGCAATAGTTGTTGGCCTGCACGAGCGTGCCCTCGACGCGGGTCGGGCTGGGCGGGAGTTTGCCGGTGTGCGGTCCGCTGGACAGAGCGGAACTCGTGAGTTCGTAGAGCGGGTAGGGGAGCAGATCGGTCCGGCGCTGAAGTTCGGTGTAGTGGACGTCGCCCGAGAGGAGGACCACGCCGCCGATCCGGTGGTCCTTGATGAACTGGATCAGCTCGGCGCGCTCGGCGGCATACCGCAGGTGATCCTCGGAGCCGGGGTAGGCGCGCTCGGAGAGGAACTGGCCGCCGGTGACGATGAAGCGCAGCGGCGAGTGCCGGCGGTTGTTGCCCTCGTTCATGGAAGCGAGGTGCTGTTTCAACCAGTCGACTTGGCGGCGGCCGTATTGCGTCTTCGCGGGCCGGAGGGACTGGTCGAGTTCGGACTCGTCGCGGTGGTAGCGGTTGTCGAGGAGGAAGAAGGCGGCGTCGGACCACTGGAATTTGCCGTAGACCCCGGGGTTGTCGGGTTCGCCCCAGGTGCGGTTGCCCCAGTAGGCTTTGAAGGCGGCGAGGGCGACGCCCTTGAACTCGTAGGCGGTGTTGCTGTTGTTGGGGCCGAAGTCGTGGTCGTCCCACGTGGCGAAGTGGGGCATGACGGCGAGGAGCCGCTGGAGGTCGGGCGTGCGGCGGTCCTGCTGGTAGCGATACCAAATGCCGCTCTCGCTGCTCCAATCGCTTTCGCGGAGGTAGAGGTTGTCGCCGCCCCAGAGCATGAAGGAGGCGCCGCTGTCGGCGATGCGTTCGAAGATCGCGGTGCCCTGGCCGTAGGGTTTGCCGGGCCGGTCGGAGGGCGGGTCGTTGAGGTAGGCGCAGGTGCCGAAGACGAACGAGAAGTCGGGCGCCGGCGCGCGCCACTCGAACTGCGACTTGGTCGTGAACGTGAGCGGATACGGGCGCGCGACGGGCTGTCCGTCGAGGGCGATGCGGTAGTCGTAGCGGGTGCCGGGTTCGAGGAGCGGGAGCGTGAAATGCGCCACGTTGCCGCCGGCGGGCGTGACCACGGGGCGATCCAGCGCGAGCGTGCGCGTCTCGCCCGGGCGCGCGGCGGGCCAGTAGGTGAGCTCGATGCGCGTGGCCTCGGCGGCCTCGAGGAGAATGCGCGCTTCGCGGTGCTCGACGTAGCCGAGCATCGGGCCCCAGAGCAGGCGGCCGGCGGCGGAGGCAAGCGGGGTGGAGGCGAGCGCGGCGACGAACAACAGGAACAGGCGGAGAAACGCGTTCATGGGGGCGGAGCCGAGCATCCGGCGCGCCGGGTGGCAACGCGCTTGGCGGCGCGCAGGTGAAAATCGTGCGACGAACGCGCCCGTGCGACGGCGATTCCGGTGCGGCGTCGACGGTCGAGGAGCAGCCGGGCGCGGCGGCCGATGCGGGCGCGACTAGGCCCCACCGGCGTCGCCGCGTGCGGCCCGGCGGGTGACGAGGAGGTCGACGAGGGCGTTGAGCCGGAGCGCGAAGACGGCCCACGTGAGGCCGAGGGCGAGCCAGCAGGCCTGGCCGAGGAGGTAGTAGGTGCGGCGGATCTTGAACTTGGACCAGCCGTAGGCGTCGCGGAGCCGGTTCATGTCGCCGCCGGTGTCGTCTTCGCCGGCGATGAGCGAACCGAAGGGGATTTCCTCGAGGCCGCGGTAGACGTCGAGCCACCGGCTCCAGATCGCGAGGAAGGTGGTCGCGCCGATCAGAAACACGACGTAGCGGCAGGCGCCCCAGCGAAACGGCTCCGGCAGCTGCACGAAGAACGCCATCATGAAGAGCGTGCTGAGCACAAACTCGCCGGCCACGCCGCCGAAGCCGCCGAACCAGAACTCCTGCCAGTGCGGAGGCAGGTGCCACGTCATGATGTGCTGCAGCCCGGCGAGTGCGACGGCCGCAACCATCGGCCAGATCTTGCGCTCGCGCCAACCCGCGACGAACAGCACGCCGAGGAGCAGCAGCAGGCCCCAGTGCACGACCGGCGAGTAGTCCGGCAAAATCGCGGTCCAGCCGAAGGGTATCGGCAGCGCCCAACGGCCGCACAACCAGGCCGGCACCGCGTGACCCAGCTCATGCACCCAGACGTGAAAGCCCCGGAGAAAAAACGTCAGCGGCGTCTGGTGCAGCACCCACACCGCGGCGAGCAGCAGCGGCGGGACGAACGTATTCACTTTCCAATGTCCGAAGGCGAGCAGGGCGGGGCCCTCCGGTTCCGCGGCGGCGGCGTCCGCGTCGTCCGCGGCGGCCGGGTGAGGCGACGGTGCGCAGGAGACTGCGGGTGCGGCGTGGCCCGGGCGGGCGGCGGCGCGTTCCTGTTCGTCGAGGTCCGCGTGCAGCGCGGCAAACGCGGCGCGCAGCTCCGTCAACCGGGTCTCGAACGCGGGGCGCTCCGCGTCGGAGGCGTTGTTGCGGGCCTGGACGAGCGCGAGGTTCCGGCTGAGGAAGGCCCGCTCGAGGCCGGCGCGGGTGACGTCGGGCGGGACGCCGAGCGAGGTGCGGCAGGCGTCGCGCTCGGCGTCGGTCATGGCCGACACGGCCGCGGGGCGGACGCGCCGGGGTGGCGCGGGTGCGCGCGGGACGAGGGCGGCGGGAGAAGCGGCGGCGTCACGCGAGGATGTCTTTCACGACGTGGCCGTGCACGTCGGTGAGGCGGAAATCGCGGCCCTGGAAACGATAGGTCAGCTCCGTGTGGTCGAACCCGAGCAGGTGCAGGATCGTCGCCTGCAGGTCGTGGACGTGGACCTTGTTTTCCGTGATGCCGAAGCCGAGTTCGTCGGTGGCGCCGTAGCTGATCCCGTGTTTCACGCCGCCGCCGGCGAGGAAGAGCGAGAAGGCATCGGGGAAGTGGTCGCGGCCGAGGATGTCGCTCGCGGCGGTGCGGCCTTCGCGGAAGGGCGTGCGGCCGAACTCGCCGCCCCAGACGACGAGGGTGTCGTCGAGCAGGCCGCGCTGCCTGAGGTCGCGGATGAGAGCGGCGACGGGTTTGTCGGTGCGCGCCATTTTCTCGGTGAGGCCGTGACGGATGTCTTCGCGGGGACTGGTGCCGTGGAAATCCCAGCCCCAGTCGAAGAGCTGGACGAAGCGCACGCCCTGCTCGAGCAGGCGGCGGCCGAGCAGGCAGTTGTTGGCGAAACTGGCCTCGCCGGGCTTGGCGCCGTAGGCGGCGAGCGTCGCGGGCGACTCGCGCGAGATGTCCATCACCTCGGGCACGCTGGCCTGCATGCGGAAGGCGAGTTCGTATTGGGCGATGCGTGTGACGGTCTCGGGGTGGCCGAGTTCGGCGGCCTGGAGTTCGTTGAGGTCGCGCAGGGCGTCGAGCGTGCGGCGGCGCAGCGCGCGGTCCATGCCGGCGGGGTCGCTCACGTAGAGCACGGGGTCGCCCTTGGAGCGGCACTGCACGCCTTGGAAGACCGACGGCAAGAAGCCGGTGCCCCACGCGCTCTGGCCGGCGCTGGGCTGCACGCCGCTGCTGATGAGCACGACGAATCCGGGGAGGTTGGCGTTTTCCGACCCGAGACCGTAGGTGACCCACGAGCCCATCGACGGGCGGCCGCCGCGGGGCGAGCCGGTGAACAGCAGCAGCTCGGCGGGCGTGTGGTTGAACTGGTCGCTGTGCATCGACTTGATGACGCAGAGTTCGTCGGCGACCGACTGGAAGTGCGGGATCGCATCCGACATCCAGATACCGTTGGCGCCGTGCTGCGAGAACGTGCGCGGCGTGCCCATGAGACGCGGCGTGCCGGAGGTGAAGGCGAATTTCTTGCCCTTGATGAAGTCGTCGGGCGCGAGCTGGCCGTCGCGTTTCACGAGCTCGGGTTTGTAGTCGAAGAGATCGAGGTGCGGCGGGCCGCCCGACATGTGGAGATAGATCACGCGCTTCACTTTGGCGGCGTGCGGCGCGGGGCGGGGCGCGAACGGATCGGAGAGCGACGGGGCGGTGACGGCCCCGGCCAACGGGGTCGGGCGCAGGGCCTGGAGCGCGATGGCGCCGAGGCTGAACTGGCCGACGCCGCGGAGAAACTGGCGGCGGGTCCCGTGTTGGAGCTGAGCGAGGCGGAGATTCATGGGCGGGCGGCGGGCGCGCGTGAGGGGAGCGGAGAGCGGAGAGTCTGGAGCTGAGAGCCGGAGCTGCGGCGCGTGGGTGGAAGGGCGTGGGCGGGAGACCTAGGGGCCGGGAAGGGCTCAGCGTTTCATCAGCGTCTCGTCGAGATTGAGCAGGACGTTGGCGACGGCGGTCCAGGCGGCGAGGTCGGCGGCGGCGACGGTCGCGGGCGGCGGGTTTTCCGGGTTGGCGATGAGGGCGGCGGCTTGGTCGGGGGCACGCTCGAAATCGGCGCGGCTGCGCCGGTAGAGCGCGGCGAGCGGGGCGACCTCGGCGTCGGTCGGCGCGCGGAGCAGCACGCGGCGGAAGCCGTCGCGGACCTTGTCCTCGACGGCGGCGTGGCCGTGGGCGACGAGGCGGGCGAGGGCCTGGGCGGCCTCGACGTAGACGGGGTCGTTGAGCGTGACGAGGGCCTGGAGGGGGGTGTTGGTGCGCGAGCGGCGCACGGTGCAGACCTCGCGGTTGGGCGCGTCGAACGTGACCATCGACGGATAGGGGCTGCTGCGGCGCCACTCGGTGTAGAGGGCGCGGCGGAGGCGGTCCTCGCCGGCGCTGGTTTTCCAATCGAGCGCACCGCCGAAGGCGGCCTTGAGGTCGAAGGCGGGCTGAAACGGCCGCACGGAGGGGCCGTGGGTCTTGGCGCTGAGCAGGCCGCTGACGGCGAGGGCCTGGTCACGCACCAGCTCGGCGCCGAGGCGGAAACGCGGGCCGCGCGAGAGCAGGCGGTTTTCCGGATCGGCGGCGAGGGTCGCGGCGGTGACGCGCGCGCTTTGGCGGTAGGCGGCCGAGGTGACGAGCAGGCGGAGGAATTTTTTCTGGTCCCAACCGCTCGCGACGAGTTCGACGGAGAGCCAGTCGAGCAACTCGGGGTGCGACGGCAACTCGCCCTGCGAGCCGAACTCCTCCGCGGTGCGCACGAGGCCGAGGCCGAAGATCGATTCCCAAAGGCGGTTGGCGAGCACCCGGGCGGTGAGGGGATTCTCCGGGGCGACGAGCCAGCGGGCGAGGGCGAGGCGA
>JBILLY010000174.1:0-7885 GCA_044375835.1 Opitutaceae bacterium | reverse complement strand
GCCGGACGGCCGCGGAGGCCAAAAACGATGCCGGCCGTGACGCACCCACATGCGCCACGGCCGGACTTTTCTTGGGGTAACAATAGGTCTGTTTAGGACCTAAAACCGATACTGGACTTTGCCGTAGATGACGTGGGCATCGAAGTCGTTGCGGCCGGCGAGGGTGCCGTCGCGGTTGGTGACGTAGCCGTATTTCGCCGTGAAGATCAGGTTGGCGCTTTGGCGGCGGACCCAGGTCAAGTAGGCCGAGCGGGTTTTCTGCGAGACGCCGAAGGGCAGGGAGGTGGCGGAGTTGTCGATGAAGTTGCTCGCGCGGAACCACGCGTAGTCGAAGTAGATGTCGTCGAGCTTGGCGAGGGCGTAGCCGCCGCCGACGGAGCCGTTGACGTAGTTGTTGTCGCCGTTCTTCACGAACTGGTAGGCGGGCGTCTCGAGTTGGTCGTAGGTGACGTTGATGCCGCCGTTGAGGTAGAGGCGGCCGGTGGGCGCCCACGTCGCGGTCTGGCTGATGATGTGGGAGGCGAAGGACGAGCTGCGGTCTTTGGCGAGGCCGGCCTCGATGCTGACGATCTTGCTCTGCTGGTTGTCGTAGCGGGTGACGAGGGTGAGGTTCGAGGCGGGGCGCCAGGAGGCGCGGACGTTGAAGTCGTGGGTCTCGAAATCCTGGTCGGTGATGAAGGCCGGGTAGCGGTCGGCGGTGCCGGCGGGGGTGTTGTCGCGGCGGGCGTCGTAGTCGTTTACGTTGCCCTTGAAGTAGTATTGGGCGGCGAAGGTGAGGCCCGGCTTGGCATACCAGGTGGCCTTGGCGGAGTATTTCTGGCTGAGGCGCTCGACCTCCATGTCGCGGTCGACGGTGAAGACGCCGGTGTGGAGGATGCGTTCTTCCTCGTGGTCGCCCGAGCCCTGGGACCACTCGCCCTCGGCGCTGAAGACCCAGTCGGCTTTGCCGGTGTAGCGGACCTCGACGGACTCGGCCAACTCGTTCCACTTCTTCTTATGCTCGCCCTCGACCTCCTCGATGATGGCGGCGAAGGCGGGGCCGGCGCCGATGTTGGTCTCGACGAACTCGGCCATGGTCTCCTGGTGGAGGTTTTCGAAGCGGAGGCTCGGGCGGATCGACCAGTGTTTGGCGGGGAGGTAGACGGCGTTGAGGTTGAGCACGGTCTGCTTCAGGTCGGCCTCGCCGTGCAGGGCGTAGAAGCCCTCGTCGCGTTGTTGGCGGCGGATGTAGGCGGGATCGTAGACCGGGTCGTAGGACTGGCCGTAGATGCGGGAGCCGGCGAGGTGCGTGTCGAGGCTGGTGCGGAGAGCGCCGGCCGAGACGGTGAGCTGCTCGCTGACCTTGCGCTCGTAGAAGCCGTGGGCGGTGAAGATGTCGTTCTTGGTCTGGTCCTTGGTGGTGATGCTGCGGTCGGCGGCCTCGAAGGGCCGGCGGCGGCTGAAGCGCTTGTTGTTGAGCCGCGTCTCGGAGTAGCGGGCGCCCATGCCCCACTTCACGTCGGGCTTGGAGTCGTTGCCGATGTTGATGGAGATGACCTCGGTGACCTCGTCGAACTCGTAGAAGGAGGGGACGATGTTCCGGGTGCCGAAGGTGCCGACGAGGTTGGTGTCGGCCCAGTGGGTGGAGTTCTTGCGGCCGTCGCGGCTGCGGCGTTCGTAGCGGAACTTGAAATACATCTTCTCGGGCGTGAAGGCGCCGGCTTCGAGCCAGAGCTTGCCGCGGTTCACCGAGAGGTCCTCGTCGAACAAGGTGAACTCGGTGCCGGTGGGGCGGAAGTAGCCGCCGCTGCCGTCATACCAGACCTTGAACTGCTCGTAGCCGGCATCGACGTAGAACTTCTCGGTGCGGTCGTAGCGCAGGCGCACGCGGTAGTCGCCGTCGCCGGGGAGCAGGCGGGCGTCGAACTTGAAGACGGACTCTTTGGCTTCGCGGGTGAGGTTGAACTCCTCGATGCCGCCGAAGCCGTCCTTTTTCTGTTGGGTGATCTGCTGCAGCGACGGGCGGTCGCCGTCGTGGAGGTAGCCGCCGGCACCGACGGAGACGGTGCCCGAGGTGGTCACATTCTGCGCCGCGAGGGCGGCGGGAAGGAAGAGGGCGGCCCAGCGGGCGCCGGAGAGAATGCGAGACATGGCAGGAAAGGATTGAGGTTGCGAGGCGGGGTCAGAACCGGAGCGAGGAATTCACGTGCGAGCCGTGGACGGCTTCGTGGCAGCCGGCGGTCCAGCAGGTGCCGCGTTGGACGAAGGCGGCGTGGTCGCGGCCGCCGATCATGAGCTGACCGGTGACGGTCTGCTGCTGGTAGTGGCATTGGAGGCAGAGCGATTGGTTGCGCGACTTGAGCATCTTGTCGTTCACCGTGCCGTGGGGGTTGTGGCAGGTGGTGCAGTTCTCGCGCAGCGCTTCGTGCTCGAAGACGTAGGGGCCGCGTTGGGCCTCGTGGCACTTGAGGCAGGTCTCGCTGGCCGAGGCCATGCGGGTGCCGCCGCCGGCGATGGCGTCGCCCTTGTGCGGATCGTGGCAGTCGCTGCAGGAAACTTTGCCGATGGGGTGGGCGTGCGGGAGGGCGAACTCGCCGCGCTTGTCCGTGTGGCACTGGTAGCAGGTTTCCGGGTTGCGGGTCGGATTGACGATGTTGTCGGAGCCGCCGCCGGCCTTGGAGTGGACGGAGCCGGGGCCGTGGCAGGACTCGCAGCCGACGTTTTTGGCGTTGGTGCCGGCGACCATCAGCTTGGCATGGGTGGCGTCGTGGAAGCCCGACGTGATGTCTTCGTGGCACTGGGCGCAGTCCTTGGAGCCGACAAACGTGGCGCCGGGGATGGACGGCGGCGCCATGATGGTGCGGTTCACCATCACGCAGGAAACCAGCAGCAGGCCCCAGATGGCGGTGCCACCGAAGACGAGCAGGTTTTTTTTCGGAATTTGGCGGAAGTTCATGACGGGTTGGTTGGTTTGCTCGGGCAGGTGGAAAGGGGGCGCTGAAGCTGCGTGTTCGTTATGCCCGAATATCGGCACCGGGGCTGCGCATGCCTTGGCTACGTGTGCGCAGGAGTTGGTTTTCCGACGGCGCGGCGGAGGCGGCGCGAGATCGGCGGGCCGAGGCGGACGGGGCCGCGGGCGACGGCGGGCTACCGGGCGTTTGGCCAAGGCTGCGCGCGGTTTGCCCGCGACGGGCGCACGCGCCGGGCCGGCGGTGGGGCGCGTTTCCGCGGCTTGAACGGCCCGCCGACTCCGGCTTGCGTGGCCGGATGTCCGGCTACCCCACCCCTGTCGTCCGTCGTCGGTTGTCCGCGGCCTCCGGCCGCATCCTCGTGTTGCTTGCGCTGTCCGCGGTCGGGCTGCGGGCCGCGAGTTTCACCCACAACTTCAACTCGGTCGCGGCCGACACGCCCAACGGCGCGATCAACACCGCGATCACGCTCACCGGCGGGCAACTCACCGGCGCCACGGGCAACGTGACGCTGATCTCGAACCGCAAGGACACCAACGGCACCGGCACGCTCAACGTCGGCATCGTGAAGTCCGGCGTCGGCAGCGGCGGCGCGACGGCGCTGCGCCTGGCGGACAAGGCGACGGGCAGCGCGACGGCGGCGCTGGTGCTGCCGGTGCTCGATGCGAACGCGGTGGTGACGGAGTTCACGGTGACCTTCCGGCTGCTGATGGACCGGACCGCGGGGGCGATACCGGCGGACGGATTCAACGTGAGCTTCGGGCCGACGCTGAGCGGCGTGGGCGGCGCGACCGGCCACGCCTCGGCCTACGGTCTCGTGGTGAACTTCGACACGTATCAGAACGCCACGAACGATCCGCGCAGCATCGAGGTCTTCGCGGACAGCGTCGCGGTGGGCAACTACCTCGCGACGAATCTGCCCGGGGGAAATTTCACCTACGACCAGACCTTCCGCACGGTGACCTTGCGCTGGGATGCGACCAATGGTCTCGACCTCACCTACGACGGCGTCGCGATCTTCACGCGCCTGCCGACGCCGGGCTTCGTGCCGACCGTGGGTTGCAATTTCGCGTTCAACGCCGCGACCGGCGGCCTGATGCAGGACGTGTTCATCGACGATCTCGCGGTCACGACATCGGCTGCGCCTTTGGCGGCGCCGGTGACGGGCGACGTGGTGATCGAGGAAATCCTCGCCGACAACGGGGCGGGCCTGGAGGACGAGGACCTCGACCGGCCGGACTGGATCGATCTCTACAACGGCACCGCGTCCGCGGTGAGCCTCGCCGGCTGGCGCCTCGAATATGCGGCGACGGGCGCGGCGGCGCCGGTGGTCTACGCGCTGCCGGGCGTGTCGGTGCCGCCGGCCGGACATCTCGTGGTGTTCGCGTCGGGCAAGAACCGCTTCACCAACGTGCGGCCGCACGCGAATTTCACCCTCGTCAAGGAGGGCGGCGCGCTGCGCCTGCTGCGCCCCGACGGCACGGCGGCGCACCGCCTCGACTACGGGCCGCAGCAGGAGGACGTGTCGTTCGGCGGCGCGGGCAACGCGCAGACGGCGGGGTTTTTCGAGACGCCGACACCGGGCGCGCACAATCGTGGCCGCCAGGCGCCCGGGCGCCGCGCCGGGGCGCCGGTGTTTTTCAAGCCCGGCGTGCAGCCGCTCACCGACGTGCCGAGCGCAGTCGTCACCACGGCGCTCTCGCTCGGGCTCCAGTTGCCCGCCGATGCGCCGCCCGGCGCGGAGATCCGCTACACCTTGACGACGGCCGAACCGACGGAGAACTCGCCGCTCTACACCGGGCCGTTGGACATCACGACGGGCACCTGCGTGAAGGCGCGGGTCTTCGCGCCCGGATTCCTGCCCTCGAAAACCGGCAACCGCGCGTTCATCTGGCTCGCGGGCGGCGCCGATACGAACGCGACGACGCTGCTCAACCTCGCGACGAACTACAATTCCTCCGGCCGCCCTTTCAGCAGCAATTTGCCCGTGCTCGTGCTCGACAGCTTCGGGCGCAATGTCGACGCGCTGACCAATCCCGCGGGCCTGCGCCCGTTCCGCTTCACGCAGGTCGCGGTCTACGACGTGAAGCCCGGCACGCAGCGGGCCGACCTCGGCGCGCCGCCGGACCAGGTGCTGCGCGGCGGCACGCACGTGCGCGGCGAGAGTTCCTCGGGCCAGGCGCAGCGGCCCTACGCGCTGGAATTCTGGAAGTCGGACGAGGACGAGGACCGCAACGAGCCGCTGCTCGGCCTGCCGCCGGACAGCGACTGGGTGCTGATGAGCCTGATCATGGACCGCTCGCTGATGCGGAATTATCTCATGCAGCAGGCGATGCTGGAGGCCAACGGCGCGGGCGCGGGCATGCGCAGCCGGTTCGTCGAGGTGTTTTTCAACCAGGGCAACACGACGCTCGACTACGCGGACTACCGCGGCGTCTACCTGCTGATGGAGAAGCCCTCGCGCGGGAAGGAGCGCCTCGATATCGCGAAGCTCAACGACAGCATGAGCGACCCCGCGCTCGTCGACGGCGGGTTCATTTTCCGCAACGACAAGCTGCCCTACAATCACCGCATCAACGCCGCGTCCAACCCCGCCATCATCGGCTCGAGCCGCGACTACGACATCTTCGATCCCGAGCCGGTCACCGCCGTGCAGGCCGCCGCGCTCACGGGCTGGCTCAACCGCATGACGACGGCGCTCGCGTCGCCGGACTTCGCGAATCCCGCCAGCGCCAACTACCACGGCCGCTGGCTGCACGAGCGCAGCTTCATCGACCGCACGCTGTGGCTGGAACTGTGCAAGGAAGTCGATGCCTACACCTTCAGCTACTATTTCTCCAAGGATCGCGGCGGCCCGATGAAGGCGTTTCCCTTCTGGGACGTCGACCGGAGCCTGGGCAACACGAACTACGCCTCGTCCAACGCCACCTTCGGCATGAAGTGGTGGACGGTCGGGTCGAACTACACCTACTACCCGCGCCTGCACGCGGATCCCGAGTTCAACGACCGTTACTGGAACCGCTGGGCGGCGCTGCGGCGCACGCACTTCTCGCAGGAGACCCTGTTCAACCGCATCGAGGCGACCTACGCGCTGCTGGCCGACGGCAGCAAGGCCGACATCGGCAACACCGTGAGCGTCGCGACGATGGCGCTGCAGTCGCCCGCGGCGCGGCACTACCGGCGTTTCCCGGTGCTCGGCGTCGGCTCCATCAACACCGGCGGCACGGGGCAGACCTCGCGCACGACGTGGCGCCAGGAAGTCGACGCGCTCAAGGCGTGGATCGCGGAGCGGCTCGAGTGGCTCGACGGCGCACCCGATCTCGTGAACAGCACGACCCTCGCCGAGCGGCTCAAGCCGGCCGAGCTGTTCGATGCGGCCACCGGAAGTCCCGCGTCCGGCGGCCACGTGCCGGTCGGCTACCGTTTTCGCCTGCACAATCCCAACCCCGCGGGCGGCACGCTCCACTACACGATCGACGGCGGCGACCCGCGGCAGACCGGCGGCGGCCTCGATCCGGCGGCGCAGACCGCGGCGACGACGACGGTCGCGGAGATTCCGATCCTCGAAGGCGGCCGCACATGGAAGTGGCTGCTGCCCGACGCCGCGCCGGCGGTCGACGGGGGCGGGCTCGCGTGGACGGCGGCGGCGTATGCCGACACCGCGTGGGCGAGCGGCACCGCGCCGCTCGGCTACGGCGAGGCGACGGGGCTGGCCACGAACATCTCGCCGGTGGCGCCGAGCTACGCGGCGCAGGACCGCGAGCCGGGCCCGGCGTATTTCCGCTCCGCTTTCACGGCGACGGGCGTCGCGGGCCTGAAGGAAGCGTTTTTCGACGTCGTCGCGGACGACGGCGCGGTGATCTACCTCAACGGCGTCGAGGCCGCGCGCTTCAACTTCCCGCTCGCGCCGGCGCCGGCCGCCTATGCGCAGGAAGCGCTCGGGCCGATCGATCCGGGCAACAACTACGGGCCGATCGAATCCACGTTTTTCCGCGTGCGCTTCGACCCCGCGCTGCTGCGCGAAGGGGAAAACACCCTCGCGGTCGAGGTGCACCAGGCGGTCTACGCCTTCCCGCCCAACGCAGCCAACGCCTACCCGCGCAACGACTACTCCGACCTGCGCTTCGACGTGAAGATCGCGGGCCGCACCGCGGGTGGCGCTGGGCAGACGATCGCCCTCGAGGGCAACGGCGCGCGGACGCTGCGCGCGCGGATCCGCAACGGCAGCACATGGTCGCCGCTCCTGGAGACGAACTTCGTGCTGGGGGCGGTGCCGGCGAGCGCCGCGAACCTCGTCGTGAGCGAGTTCCACTACCACCCGCCGGACCCGACGGCGGACGAGACGGCGCGCGGCTTCAACAGCGGCAACGACTTCGAGTTCATCGAGCTGATGAACATCGCGACGACGCAGTCGGTCGACCTCAGCGGCGTGAAGCTGGAGGACGCGGTGGTCTTCGACTTCGACACGGTCGCGCCGGCGCGGCGGATTTTGCCGCCGGGCGGGCGGATCGTCGTGGCGGAAAACCCGGCCGGCTTCGCGGCGCGGAAGGCGCCCGCGGCCGCTCCGGTCGTGGCCGGGGCCTTCGCCGGCAACCTGTCCAACAGCGGCGAGCAGATCGTCGTGCGCGGCGCGGGCGGCGCGGTGATCCGGCAGTTTTCCTACCGCGATTCGTTCCCGTGGCCCGAGGAGGCCGACGGCGACGGCTTCAGCCTGGTGCTCAACCGGCCCGCCGCCAACCCGGACCACGCGCTCGCGAGCAGCTGGCACGCGAGCCCGCCGCTGGCGCCGGCCGCGCCCGCGACGGCGCCGGCCGCGCCGCAGATCACGACGCAACCGGGCGGCCGGAGCGTGCTGCTGGGCGAGGGCGTGTCGCTCGCCGCGGCGGCGACGGGCGGCGGCTTCGTCTGGTATCAGTGGTTCAAGGACGGCGTGCCGG
>JBILLY010000312.1:0-5807 GCA_044375835.1 Opitutaceae bacterium | reverse complement strand
AACCGCAAGCTCGTCAGCCTCAGCGCCGACGGCGCCACCGGCTGGAGCACGCCGCAATTCCACGACCAACTCTGGGAACCGATCTGCATGGCGAGCATCGTCGCGCACCCGGCCCAGCCCGGCCTGCAACTTTACTCCGCTCCGCACACCCTCGGCCGCGACGCCGCCGGCAAGGAAATCCCCGCCGGCCGCGGCAAACGCGAAAATCTTTCGATCAAACTCAGTCGCGACGACGGCAAGACCTGGACCGTGAACAAGACCCTCGACGCCGGCCCGAGCGCCTACTCGGACCTCGCCGTGCTGCCCGACGGCACCGTCCTCTGCCTCTACGAAAAGGGCTCCGACATCGTCGCCGCCCGCTTCAACCTCGCGCCATCCGCGCCCGTCGGCCCACCGCTCAGTTGTCGAGCGGCCAGTAGCGCCGACGGCGCAGCCAATGGGCCCGCAGCGCCGTCGCGTTGCGATCCAGCACGACCTGCACGACCAGCGCGTCGTCCAGCAAGCCGACTTCCGGGATCGTGTCGGGGATGCGGTCGAAGCCTTTCAGGAAATAGAGCAGCGCGAACGCCGCCTCGCGGATAGCGGGCGACAGCGTGGCCCGCTCCGCGACGCACTCGTCGAGGTAGGTCATCAGCAGTTCGAGCCGCGAGCGCAGGAGCACGTCGTCGCGCAGCGCGGCGATCTTGGCCAGCAGCGGCTGGCGCAGCGTGCGGAGACCGGTGAGCGAACGGGGATTCACGAGCACGCTGCCGCGCTCGACGAAGACGGACGTGCTGGAAATGTCGTCGGCGGAGTTGGTGGCGAGGTAACGGTCGAGGTCGATCGGGAGGACGGGGTCGGTGGTGGTCATGGACTGGGAACGGTTGCAGGTTGCGGAACGAAAGGGACGGCGCCGTGCGGGCGCCGGCGGAACTCACCAGCCTTCGGCGGCCGCGAGCGAAGGACCGCGATGCCGCCGCGACTGCCGGCGGCCGCGGCGCGCCGCGATCTGCGCCTCCGCGGCGTCCAGCGCTTTCTCCACCGCATCGCGGACATTCCGGTCCGCGGCCGACGCATGGACATCCGGTCCCGGCACCCGGAGATACACCGTGGCGCGGAAGCGCGGGCTCGATTCCCGTTCGTCGTGCAGCCGCACCACCGCCTCTTCGAGGCGCGCGCGGGCCGCCAGGGCGAGCAACCGTTGCTCGACCAGCCGCTCGACCGAGGGCCGGGGCCGGAGGCTGCCGTGCTGGAGGAGAATCTTCACCACGCCACTCTACCGCGGTTTTCCGACTTCGACTAATACGCAATTTGACACCGATTGTTCGTCCTACGTTAAGTGTCCCCGAAGCATGGACTGGCTGAATTACCACCATCTGCGCTACTTCTGGACGGTCGCCCGCGAAGGCGGGCTGCGACCCGCCGCGGCCAAGCTCAACGTCTCCCCGCCTTCGCTCTCCGCCCAGATCCACGAACTCGAGGACGCGCTCGGCGAGAAACTTTTCCGGCGGGTCGGCCGCGCCAACGTGCTGACCGACGCCGGCCAGATCGCGCTGCACTACGCCGACGAGATTTTCGGCCTCGGCCGCGAACTGGCCGCCGCCATCAAGCAGCAGCCCACCGCCAAGGCGCTGCGGCTGCAGGTGGGCATCGCGGACTCGTTTCCCAAGCTCGTCACCCAGCAGATTCTCCAGCCCGTGTTTGCCATGCCCCGCGCCGTCCACGTGATCTGCCGCGAAGGCAAGGTCGGCGACCTGCTCACCCAGCTCGCCGCCCACCGGCTGGATGTCGTGCTGTCCGACGAACCCGCCGCGGGCGGCGTGCGGCTGCGCGTGTTCAATCACCCGCTCGGCGACAGCGGCGTCACGTTCTGCGCCGCACCGCGGCTCGCCGCCGCGCTCCGCCGCGGCTTCCCCCGCTCGCTGCACCACGCGCCCGCGTTGCTGCCGGCCGACGGCACGGGCCTCCGCCGCTCCGTCGACCAGTGGTTCGTCTCGCTGGGCATCGAGCCGCGGGTGCTCGCGGAATTCGAGGACGCCGCGCTGATGAAGGTCATGGCCGCCGACGGCCGGGGCTTCATTCCCGTGCCGAGCGTGGTCGCGCAGGAAGCCATCGACCGTTTCTCGCTGCGCGTGATCGGCGCCACCGAGAAATGTCGCGAACGGTTTTTCGCCATCACCGCCGATCGCCGCATCCACCATCCGGCCGTCGCCGTGATCACCGGCGCGGACAAATCGGCTTCCGCCTGAGCCGCGCGCCCGCCGTCAGGCGAACAGCTCGCGCACGGCTTTTCCCTTCCCGTCCGAGGTCACGTAGAACGGCCGCTTCTCCACATCGTAGCCGTGGTTCGCCGGGATACCCAGGGCGCGGTAGATCGTCGCGTGCAGATCGGGAATCGTCACCGGATCCTTCAGCGTCCGGCAGGGCCGCTCCTCCGCCGTCACGCCGTGCACGTGGCCGCGTTTCAAGCCGCCGCCGAACATCAGCACGCTGCCCGCCGCCGTGAAATGCCGGTGCATGCCGTAGAACTTCGGATCGTTGATCACCGTCGGCACCACCACCTGGTCCTTCACGCCTTTCTCCGGCTTGCCTTCGACCATCATGTCGCGGCTGAACTCGCTCGCCATCACGATGAGCGTGCGCGCCAGCAGCCCGCGCTCGTCGAGGTCGCGCACGAGCTGCGCGATCGGCGCGTCGATCATGCGCTTCATGCCGACGAGGCGCGCGTGGCCGTTCTCGTGCGTGTCCCAGTTGAGAAACGGGATGTATTCCGTCGTCACCTCGATGAAGCGCGCGCCCGCCTCGCAGAGGCGCCGCGCCAGCAGGCAGCCGAGCCCGAAGCGCCCCACCATGCCCTCCTCGTATTTCGCGCCGAAGCGGTCGCGCGGCGCGTCGAAACGCATGCCGGGCTGATACTCGGGAAAATACTTCCGCGCCCGCTCGACCGGCTCCAGCGCCAAGTCGAAGGCCTTCGCCGCCGGCGAATTCAACAGGCGGTGCGCGTTGTCCGTCGCCCGCTGCAGCGACTCGCGCTGGTAGTCGCTGCCCTCGCGCGCCACCGGGCTCGCGGCCAGCAGCTCGCGGTAGAATTTCTCGCGGTTGGCGAAGCGCCCCGGGCTCATGCCCGCCGGCGGCCGCACCGCGTCCGCCGCCTGCTCCGGGAAAGCCACGTTGAACGGCCCGTATTCGCTCCCGAGAAAGCCCGCCGTCGTGAACGCCTTCAGCTCCTCGCCTTCGCCGAGGTCGAAGCGTTGCCCGATGTTGATGAACGCCGGCATCGCCGGATCGAGCGGCCCGAGCGTGCGCGCGATCCACGCGCCGAGGTGCGGCGCCGCCACCGTCTGCGGCGGCACGTAGCCCGTGTGCCAGTTGAACTGGTGCCGCGAATGCAGAATGAACCCGAGGTCCGACGCCTGCATGCCGCGGATCAGCGTCGCGCGGTCCATCACCGAGGCCAGCTGCTCCAGGCCCGCGGAAAATTTCACCCCGTCCACCGCCGTCGGGATCGACGGAAACGTGCTCAGCACCTCGTTGGGATCGAGCCCGGCCGCGTAGGGCGTGTAGCGCTTCGGGTCGAAGGTCTCCGTGTGCGCCATGCCGCCCGCCATCCACAGCACGATCACCCGGTCCGCCGTCGGCGTGATTTTCTCCGTCACCTCGCTCGCGCGCAGCGTCCGCGGGGCACCCGCCGCCAGCGCGGCCAGTGTCGCGGCCGACGCCGTCTTCAGGAAGTCGCGCCGCGTCCGCGCCTCCGGCGCGAGGCTCGAGCGGTAGGCGTGTTGCAGGGCAAGGCGGTGAAGATTCATGGCGGGTGCTCCCGGGAAAACTCAGCGGATCAGTTGAAACTCGGGCAGCATCGCGAGCGCCCACAGAAAATCCTGCACGCCTTCCGGCGTTGCCGGCGCCCCGACCATCGCGGTCGCCAGCGCCGCTTCGCGCTCCGTCGGCGGCCGGCTCAGCGCCTGGGTGTAGAGTCGCCGCACCAGCTCGTGCGGATCGATCGGCCCGCCGACGAGCAACGCCTCCGCACCCTGCTCGAGGCGCTTCGCCAGCGTCGCGCCGTTGGTCAGTTCCAGCCCCTGCAGCGTCGTCGCCGCGCTGGGCCGCGTTGTGACGACCTGCTCGCGGTTCGGCCGGCCCAGCGCCGCCGTCAACGGATCCGCCACCACCAGCGCCGCGCGCTGCACCGGCAGCGTGTCCTTGGTCGACGCCGCCAACTCCAGGAAATGAGGGCCGAGCCGCCACGGCGCCAACTCGACGCCGCCCAGTTCCACCGCCGGCTGCGGCGCGTCTTTCGCGATCGCCGCGGTCCACGCCGCATCCGTCGTAAAATCCATCACCGCCGCCCCGGCCCGCACGCGCGCATACACGATCAGCCCCGCCGGATTGTCGTCCGCCTCGGTCGGCGGCGCCTTCTTCTCGCCTTCCGCTTCGCGCGCCACGGGCGTGGTGCCGTCCGCGAGGTAGTTGATCGAGGTCACCGTGATCGTGTTCTCCCCGCGGCGCAGGTGCGCCTTCACATCGAAAATGTCCGCGCCCGTGCTCGTGCGCTTGGCGACCGACGCCGCCGACTTCCCGTTGATCGCCACCGCGAAGGTGTTGTCCGCCGCGATCGTCAGCCACGCCTCGGTCGGCACCGCCGCGAGCGTGACGGTGCGCCTGAAGGTCACCGACGCCGGCTTCGCCTTCCAGTGCGCGTCCGGCGTCGCCCAGATCCACTTCGGCGCCAGCGGCAGCGGCGCGGACGCGGTCAGGCGCAGCGCCACGTCGCGGTTCAGTTTCGTGTCGGCTTTCGCGTAGCGCGTGCCCGTGAGCGCCGTGAGCGCGTCCGCAAACTGTTCCGCCCCCAGCCGCCGCACGCCGGGACCGCGGAAGACAAAGTTTTCCTCCGTCTCCCCGAGGTCGACCGCCGGCAGCCCGTAGGCCCGCGACGTCAAAATGCGCGCCATGGTGTGCTTCAGGTCGTAACCGTGGGCCACGAGGTCCTCCGCCAGCCAGTCGAGGAGCGCCGGCGACCACGCCGGCAGGTCCATCTCGTCGACGGAGCGCACCAGCCCGTGGCCCATGAACCGCTGCCAGAGCCGGTTCACGATCGTGCGCGGCAGGCGGCCGTTGACGCGCCCGGTCATGATCTCCGCGAGCTGCCGCTTGCGCGCCGCGCGGTCCGCCTGCGTGTCGATCAACCCGAGCTCGCCGTAGAGAAATTTCACCTGCCCCATCTTTCCCGTCGGCTTGTCGCATTCCGCGATCTCGAGCGGACCGTGCGCGTAGATGCTCGCGAGGCCGTAGGCATCCTTGAGCGTGTAGCCGTTGATGAAGCTGTCGTGGCACGACGCGCACTTGAGGTTCACGCCGAGAAACACCTGCGCCACGCTCTGCGCCGCCTGCATCGGCGGCACCATGCTGGCGTTGACCTCGCCGCGCCAAAGGATGCCCGTGGCAAACCCCTCCGCCTCCGTGCCCGGGTCGACGAGTTCGGCCACGAAGCGATCGTAGGGCAGGTTGCGCGCGAGCGCGGTGTAGAGCCAGGTCGTGATCGGTTTGCGCCCGCCGTCGATGTAGCCGGTGCCCCTGTAATCGTTTCGCAGGAGATCGTTCCAGAAGGTCAGCCAATGCTCCGCGTAGGCCTGGTCGTCCGCCAGCAGCCGCCGCACGAGCCGCGCGCGCTTGTCCGCGGCATCATCGCGCAGAAACGCCTCCAACTCGTCCGCCGGCGGGAGCAGCCCGATCGTGTCGAGCCACACGCGGCGCGCGAACGTGCGGTCGTCCACCGTCGCCGGCCACGCCACCTTGTCCTGCGCGAACACCGCGTCGATGAATCCGTCGAC
>JBILLY010000722.1:0-3267 GCA_044375835.1 Opitutaceae bacterium | reverse complement strand
GCCCGGCCTTCGGCACCGCGATCGCCGCGAGGTCGCGCGCACGCAGGTTCTCCGGCTCCGGCCGCAGAAACGTGACCTCCTTCGGCCACACCATGCCCTGGTCGATCCAAGCGCGCATCGTCGCGACCTGCTCGCGCGTGAGGCGTTTTCCTTTTTGCGGCATGATGATCTCCGGATCGAGGCCCGAGATCATGTCGATCAGCCGGCTCTCGCCGCTCTTTCCGGCCACCGCCGGCGCGCCCGAGTCGCCGCCGTGCAGAAAATCGTCGCGCGTCTCCAGGCTGAACGCGCCCTTGTCCTTCCCGTGCCCGTGGCACTGCACGCAGCTCGCGTCGAAGATCGGCTTGATGTCGCGCACGAAGTCCACCGGCCGCGTCGCCGCCGGCGGGATGAGCGCGCGCTGGGCCGGCGACAGCGCGGCCGACGCCGACGCACCGGCGCCGAACAGCGAAGCAACCACGACGAGGGCGGCCAGGGGACGGCCGGAGCGGTAGGGGTGGGAAGTCACGCGGGGAAAAGAGAAACGGCCCGCACGCTGCGCGCGCCAGCCCGAAACTCAAGTTGGCTCGCGCCGAGGCGGTTTCTCCAAGCTCCCTTCGTCCGCTCGTGCGCCTCGCCGCAGGTAGGGCGAGGCGTCCCCGCCGAGCCGTCGCGCATCATGCGTGCTCTCCCGCGACCCGGACGCTTCGCCCCAAACACCGTCCCGCCACTTACCCACCACGCCCTCACGTCCGTCGCACCGTGCTCGCCGCCACCAGCCGTCACCCGAGCTACCGCTGAAACAGATTCCCCAGCGCCCCAAGATTCTTGATCGGTGCCGTTTTCTTCGCCGGACCGACCGACGCCGCGACGATCGGCTTCACCGCCGCGACCGGCGCCGGCGGGGCCAACGGCACACCGCGCAACCCCGCGAGCGCCCGCTCCAGTTTCACGACCGACACCGGCTCCGCCGTGCCGAGTTCCTGCGCAAATAGACTCACCCGCAGCTCCTCCACCAACCAGCGAAACGCCTCCGTCTCCGGCCCCTTGGGAAGTTTCGGCAGCGCCGCCACAAACGGCGCGAGCTGCGCCGCGCGCTCCGCGTCCTTCGCCAGGTTCTTCCGCCCGCGCTCCGCGCGCAGCTTCATCGCCTTCAGGTAACGCGGGAAATGCGCCAGCTGCGCATAGGGCGTCGTCTGCAAAAACATCGGCGGCAGCAGCGCCGCGAGATCCGCCGCGAGCGTCGGCGGCGCGTCGGGCAACACCTGCAACTCCAGCCGCAGCGTGAGAATCTCCCGCAACAGATCGACGACCCGCGGCACGATCCCGCGCAGGTCCGCCTTGGCCCGGTCGAGCACCGTGCCGAAGGTCGCCGCCGTCGGCGGCACCACCGGCCGCTGCGTCACCCAGCGCCGGATCGACGCAAACATCTGCTCCTGCAGGTCGTCGAGCGGCGCGAGCGTGGCCACGAGCGGACCGAGGGCCTTCATCGCGCGCAGATCGCGCTGCGTCCACATCAGCTCGTGCCCGAGCTGCCGCTCGAACAGCGCCGCCAGTCCGGCCCGCGTCGCCGTCGCCGCTTCCTCGGGCGTCTTGAACAACCGCCGCGCCACCCCGTCGCGTCCCGCCAGCAAACCGGGAAACGCATACACCGGCGCCCCCGCCTGCTCCGTCACGAGCACGCGCTCGGGCAACTCCGTCCACGCCCACGTCGTGTGCTCCGGCGTTTCCCACTGGGCCCGGATCGCCCGCCAAGCCGACGGCTCCTCGCGCGCCACCGCCACGCTCGCCTGCCGCGACTGCGCGAGCAGCGCCGCGCGGATCTCCGCCAGCTCCCGGCTCGCCGCCAACTCCTTGCCCGCGCCGTCGAGCACGCGCACCCGCACACGCAGGTGGTCCGGCGGCGCCTTGTCGGCCCACACCGCCGGATCGAGCGCGATGCGATACCGCTCCGCGATCTCCGCGATCAGGGCCTGCGGCAACGACTCGCGCCGCGCCGTCAGCCGGTCCCGCGACGCCAGCTGCGTCGCGAGCGCCTTGGCCGTGTCCGCCAGCGGCACGAAGCCGCGGCGCAGTTCCTTCGGCAGCGACCGCAGGTAGTGTTCGACTTTCTGCTCGAGGTGGCCGGGCACCGCCCAGTCGAGCGCGGCCTCCGTCAGCGCCTCCGCCTCGCGCACGGTCACGTCGAGCGTCACGCCGTCGTCGGCCTGGCCCGGCTTGTAGGCGTAGTTGAGCGGGAGCGCGGAATTCTGCAGCGGCAAAGCCTCGGGAAACGCTGCCGCGTCGTGCGTGATCGTCTCCGGGTCGCGCAGGTCGTCCGGCTCCATCATCAAAAACCGCGGCTCGGCGCCGCGCCGCTCGCGCACGAGGTCCACGAACTCGCCGACCGAGGAGATTGCCGGTGGTGCCGGGACCTCCGGGCCCGGCCGGCCGCTCTCGCCGCGCCCGGAGGTCGCGGCGCCACCCATCAGCCGCGCCGCGTAGAAGCGATACGCCGCCTCGTCCAGATTCAGGTAGCCGCTGTCGCGCGCCCGGGTGAGCAGGTCCTCGATCTTTTCGCGCACCGCCCGGTTGTGGGTCAGGCAATCGAGCGGAAAGGTCACCGTGTCGTTCACGAGCCCTTCGCGGATGAAAATCTCCGTCGCGTGCGCCGGGTTGATTTTGCCGTAGCTGACGCCGCGACTCTCCAGTTCGAGGCCGTAGAGCCGCGTGCGCTGCTTCACCATCACGCGGCCGCCGTCGACATTCCAGAACGGCTCGCTGTGCGCCACGCGCACGACGTGGGCGCCGAGCTCGAGCGCCCAGAGCGGATCGAGCCGCGCGCAGGTCCGCGCGTAGAGCCGCGTCGTTTCCATGATCTCGGCGGCGAGAATCCAGCGCGGGGTCTTCGGCCCCTTTTTCTGCCCCTCGCGCGGCGCCGGCTCCGCGCCGCGCTTCTTCGGCTCCTCGCGGCGAAACAACACCGAGCCGGGAAACAGCGCCACGCGCCGGTCGTGCGTCGCCTTGTAGCCGCCGTTTTCCTCATCGAGGTGCGCGATGTTGCCGAGCAGGCCGGCCAAAATGCTGCGATGGATCGCGCGGTAGGACGGCGTGCCGAAGACCGTCGTCTGGTCGTCGACTTCTTTCAGCCCGTGGTAAGCCGACGTTAGCTTGAAGTCGTCCCGCTGCTCCAGCGTGTCGATCAACTGCGCGTGGATGTCGCGCCACTCGCGCAGGCGCGTGTAGCTGAGGAAATGGTCGCGGCAGAAGCGGCGCAGCTTCGCCTGCGTGAGGTTCTCGAACTGGTCG
>JBILLY010000131.1:0-9090 GCA_044375835.1 Opitutaceae bacterium | reverse complement strand
TCGCTGCGCCGCCCCACGAACACGTGATACTCTTTCCCGCCGCGCTCGAAGCACACCAGCGACACCTCGCGCCCCCGGAAATCGAGCGTGCGGCAGCCCTGTGCCCGCAGTTCCGCGAATTTCGCCGGCAACGCCTCCGGCAGCGGTCCCTGCCGCTCCGTCAGCCACGACCGCAGCGCCCCGAGGTCCGCGCTGTGCTTCTGCAGCACGAAGCCCCGCGCCACGAAGTTGACCGCGAATTCGTCGAGCGTCGCTCCCGCCACCGGCGCCTTCCACCACGTCAGCACGCTGCCGAGCATCAACACGGCCGCCGCGGCCATCAGCCAAAGCGGCGAACGCCACCGCGGCCGCGCCGCCGGCTCCTTCGGCTGGCTGGCCCGCGCACCCGCGAGAATCGCTTCGCGCAATCCGGCCGGCGGTTGCACCGCGGCGAGCTTCTGCGTCACGGCGCGGCCATGCGCCTGCTCGCGTTCGAACCACGCGCCGAGCGCCGGGTCCCGTTTCGCCTGTTCCAGCGCCTCGCTCAGCGCCGGATCACCCGCATCGGCCCCGCCGGGCCGGTAGGCCCGCAACCGGAATTTCGCTTCTTCGTTGTTCATGCTCGTTTCGCCTCCTCGTTGGCCGGAAAGGCCACGACCTTCCCGTTCTCACCGCTCCCACGCTCCGCCGCGACCAGCGCCGCCCGGAGCTGCGCCTTCCCGCGCGACAACCGCGACATCACCGTCCCGATCGGCACCTCCAGCGCGTCCGCGATCTCGATATACGACAGCTCCTCCAGGTAAAACAGCGTGAGCGGCGCGCGGAACACCTCGTCGACCGACTGCAATGCGGTCATCACCGTCGCCGCGTCCAGTTTCGCCACTCGGTCGACTTCCTCCGCCGCGATGTCCTTTTCCCCGGGCGGCAAATCCTCGATCGAGGTCGCCCGGGCGTCGCGCCGCCGTCCGCGCAGGAATTCCCGATACAGCGTGGTGAACAACCACGACTTCGCCTTCGTCCCGTCGCGCAACGCCTCGCCCTTCGTCGCCCAGATGTAGAACGTCTGTTGCACGAGGTCGCACGCGTCGGTCGAATTGCGCGCGAGGCTCAGCGCAAAGCGATACAGCGCCGCGTAGTGCGCATCGACCAGGTGCGTGAAAGCCTCGTTCGTCATCCGTGGAGATGGGAGTTGCGTCCCTCCCGGCTTATTCCCGCAAATTTTCCTTCCCGCAACGATGCTCCGGTTCCACCTCCCGCCCAACCTCGCCGACGCGGCCAAGCGCAACGCGATCGCCCTGCGCGTGGAACTCAATCTCGCCGCCCCGCCCGACCCCGCCTGGCTCCCCGCCCTCGCCCTGCTCCAGCGGTGGTGCGGCCCGCAGGCACCGGCCTTCCTCCAGCTCACCCGCGCCCAGCTCCGCGACCTCGCCGCCGCCGTCGGCCCGCTCCCGCTCTGGTTCGAGCACGGCCGCCCAGTCGCCTGGCGCCACGCCGCCACCGTCGCGGAACCCGCGCCCCTCGTCTCCGACGGCCCGACGTTGCTCCCCCCGCGTCCGGCCCTCTTCGCCCGACGCGCGGCGTCGGCCGCGACGCCCCTGCAGGTCGACGGCTCCGAGCACTTCCTCTCCCTCGCTCTCCCGTCCCGCGAGCACCCGCGCTACGCCGACGCCCTCGCCCTCGTGAAGGAAAACGGCTTCGCCCTCGAGCCGTCCAATCGCCGCTGGTGGCTCCGCGACCGCCACAAGGTCCTCAACTTCCTCGCCGCCCACCGCGCCCGGCTCGTCTCCGCCTTCGACGCCGACTTCGCCCCCAATTTCGAAAAAAACATCGCCCACCTCCGCGTCGCCGAGATCGCCGCCGAGGTCACCGAAACCGGCGACAGTTTCTCCGTCAGCGTCGGCCTCGCCGTCGGCGGCACCGATGAAGCCGGCCTCCGCTCCGCCGTCGCCACCAACCGCGGCTACCTCGAATCCGGCGGCAAGGTCTTCCTCTTCGATCAGGCGAAACTCCAGAAACTCGCCGCCGCCCAGCGCGCCCTCGCCGGCGATCCCCTCGCCCCGCTCGCCCCGCGCCGCGTGCAAAAGATCTCCGCCGCCCGCGTCGCCGAAGCCCAGGAAATACTCGAGGAACTTTCCCCGGATTTTCAGGCGCCTGAGACCTGGAAGACCCGCAGCGCCGCGCTCAAGAACCTGAGCGCCCTCCCGCCCGCCCCCGTCCCGCCCGCGCTCGACGCCCTGCTCCGCCCGTATCAGCGGCTTGGAGTCGCGTGGCTCTGGCACCTACATCGCCACGACCTCGGCGGCATCTTGGCCGACGAGATGGGCCTCGGCAAAACCCTCCAGGCCCTCGGCCTACTCTCCGCCCTTCACGCACCGCCCAAAGCCGGAGGTGCCCCGTCGAACGACCGCACCGGTCCCGCCCACGCCGCTCCGTCTCTCAACCCTCAACCTTCAACTTTCAACTCGCCGCGCAGCGGCGCCAGCCTCGTCGTCTGCCCCGCCAGCCTGCTCGAAAACTGGCGCCGCGAGGCCGTGCGCTTCGCCCCGCAGCTGCGCGTCTTCGTCCATCACGCCGACCGCCGCCTCGCCTCGGCCGCCGCCTTCGCCGACCACGATCTCGTCATCACCAGCTACGGCACGCTCGCGCGCGACCAGTCGCTCTTCGCCGCGGTCCGCTTCGCCGTCGTCATCGCCGACGAGGCGCAGCACATCAAAAACCGCCGCTCCCAAAACGCCGCCGCCCTCCGCGCCCTCCAGGCCCGCGCGCGCTTCCTCCTCACCGGCACTCCGCTCGAAAACTCCCTCGACGACCTGCGTTCCCTGTTCGAATTCCTGCTGCCCGGCTACCTGCAAAAAGTCCCCGCCGGCCTCCGCGGCGACGAACGCACCTGGTTCGACGACCGCCTCCGCGCCCAGACCGCCCCATATCTCCTCCGCCGCACCAAGCGCGCCGTCGCCCCCGAGCTGCCCGAGAAACTCGAGCACGTCATCTGGTGCGAGTTCAGCCCTGCGCAGGCGAAGCTTTACCGCGAGACCCAGGAGGCCTCGGAGCGCGAACTCTTCGACCTCGAAGCCGCCGGCGCCAGCGAGGCCAAGCTCCAGTTCGCCGCGCTCACGCAACTCCTCCGCCTCCGCCAAATCTGCTGCGACCCCCGCCTGCTGCCGAGCGCTCAACGTTCAACCCTCGACTCTCCACTCGCTCCCCCACCCGCGGCCGATTCCGCCAAGCTCGCCGCCTTCTCCGAGCTCCTCGCCGAGGCGGTCGACGACGGCCACCGCGTCCTCGTCTTCTCCCAATTCACCTCGCTCCTCGGCCTGCTCCGCGAGGAGCTCGCCGCGCAGGACATCGCCCATTGCTACCTCGACGGCGCCATGCCCGCCCGCGCCCGCCAAGCCGAGGTCGACCGCTTCCAGAACTCCTCCGACATCCCCGTCTTCCTCCTCTCCCTCAAAGCCGGCGGCACCGGCCTCAACCTCACCGGCGCCGACACCGTCGTCCACTTCGACCCGTGGTGGAATCCCGCCGCCGAAGCCCAGGCCACCGACCGCGCCCACCGCATCGGCCAGTCGCGCGTCGTGACGAGCTACAAGCTCATCGTCGCCGGCACCGTCGAGGAAAAGGTCCTCGCCCTCCAGGCCGAGAAACGCGCCTTGCTCGCCGGCGTGTTCGAGGCCAGCGACGCCGCCACCGCCACGCTCTCCCTCGCCGACCTCAAGTCGCTCCTCAAATCCCCTGCCTGAGCACGCGCGCCCCTTCCGCCTCCCGCCGGCACCTCCGCTCCGAACCCCGTCGTCCGACCATCGCCTTTCTTTTCGTGTCTTTCGTGTATTTCGTGGTGACCTCCTCTCCCGCCTGACCCGCCCCATGCTTCTCGCCCACAAGACCGTCCTCGTCACCGGCGCCGCCACCGGCATCGGCCGCACCCTCGCCCTCGGCTGCGCCCGCGCCGGCGCCGATGTCATTCTCAACTGGTTCGACGATCGCGCCGGCGCCGAGAGCGCCGCCGCCGAGATCCGCGCCCTCGGCCGCCGCGCGCTGCTCGTCCGCGCCGACCTCCGCCGCGTCGCGCAGATCGACCGCATGTTCGCCACCGCCCGCAAACACTTCCCCCGCCTCGACGTCCTCATCAACAACGCCGGCCTCACCGGCTGGGCCGGCTTCTTCGACACCACCGAGGCCAAGTGGGACCTCGTCCTCGACACCAACCTCAAGGGCACCTTCTTCTGCTCCCTCGCCGCCGCCCGCTGGATGCGCGACACCTGCACGCCCGGCAGCATCGTCAACATCTCCACCCAGTGCGCCGAACTCGCCGTGCGCAACCTCGTCGCCTACGGCACCAGCAAGGCCGCCATCCACGGCCTCACCAAGCAGCTCGCCGTCGAGCTCGCCCCGCTCGGCATCCGCGTCAACACCTTCGCCCCCGGCCCCGTCAACGTCGCCCGCAATCTCCGCGACGACCCCGACTACCGCCGCGTCTGGGGCGCCATGATCCCGCTCGGCCGCACCGCCGAGCCCGAGGAGATGATCGGCCCCGCCCTCTTCCTCGCGTCTCCGGAATCCAGTTACGTCACCGGCCAGACCCTCTTCGTCGACGGCGGCTGGACCGTCCAAGGCATGGTTCCCGCCAGCAACGTGGAAAAGGCCGCCAAGAAAAACAAATAGCCCCTTCCTATCGCCCCCGCTTCCCCCGTTTCTTCTTTCCCCCTTTCTTCCTTCTTCTTTTCCGCCTTCCCCATGCTCCGCCTCCACGCCACCCCCGCCGGTCTCGTCCTTGAATCCGCCGGTGCGCACCGCGCCGCGCCCACCGCGTTCACGGTCGACGCGCTCTTCACCGCCGCCGATCCGCTCGCCCTCGCTCGCGATGCCTTCGCCGCCGGCACGGCGTGCGCCGCGCCCGCCCCCGCCTCGTTGCTCGCCCCGATCCGCTCGCAGGAAGTCTGGGCCGCCGGCGTCACCTACTACCGCAGCCGCACCGCCCGCATGGCCGAGTCCAAGGACGCCGGCGGCGGCACCTTCTACGACAAAGTCTACGAGGCCGAGCGCCCCGAGATTTTCTTCAAAGCCACACCCCACCGCGTCGCCGCCCCCGGCACCGGCGTCCGCATCCGCACCGACTCCAAGTGGAACGTCCCCGAGCCCGAGCTCACCCTCGCGATCAACGCCGCCGGCCGCATCTTCGGCTACACCCTCGGCAACGACATGAGTTCGCGCGACATCGAGGGTGAAAACCCGCTCTACCTCCCGCAGGCCAAGGTCTACGACCGCAGCGCCGCCCTCGGCCCCTGTCTCGTGCTCACGGATACGCTGCCCGCGCCGACCGCCGTCATCGCGATCGAGATCCGTCGCGCCGGCGCCCCGGTGTTCTCCGGCGAAACCACCGTCGGCCAGATCAAGCGCCCGCTGCCCTCCCTCGCCGCCTGGCTCTACCGCGACAACGCCTTCCCCTCCGGCGCCTACCTCATGACCGGCACCGGCGTCGTCCCGCCCGACGCCTTCACGCTCCAGCCCGACGACGAAATCCGCATCACCCTCGACCCCGTCGGCACGCTCATCAACGCCGTGCTCTGAGCCGCCGCTCACGCTCCGGCTCCCGGCCTTCCCCGTTTCCCGCTTTCCCGATTTCCCACGTTTCTTCTTTTCAGCCATGCCTCTTCTCGGCCTCAGCCTTCTCGCCGGCGCTCCCGGTCAAACCGGCGGCAAAACCTTCCGCGCCGTCAACCCCGCCACCAGCGCCGCGCTCGAACCGACCTTCCACGAGGCGTCCGCCGCCGAGGTCCACGCCGCGCTCGACGCCTCCGCCGCCGCGTTCGCGGTCTACCGCGCGTGCTCCGGCGCCGAACGCGCCAAATTTCTCGAGACCATCGCCGCCGAAATCGAAGCCCTCGGCGACGCCCTGCTCCAGCGCGCTCACGCCGAAACCGGTCTTCCGCTCGCCCGCCTCACCGGCGAACGCGCCCGCACCTGCGGCCAACTCCGCCTCTTCGCCGCCGTCGCCCGCGAGGGTTCATGGGTCGACGCCCGCATCGATCCCGCGCTGCCCGACCGCCAGCCGCTCCCGCGCCCCGATATCCGCCGCATGCTGGTCGCCCTCGGCCCCGTCGTGGTCTTCGGCTCCTCCAACTTCCCGCTCGCCTTCTCTGTCGCCGGCGGCGACACCGCCTCGGCCCTCGCCGCCGGCTGCCCCGTCGTCGTCAAAGCCCACCGCGCGCATCCCGGCACCGCCGAACTCGTCGGCACCGCGATCAACCGCGCCGTCGCCGCCTGCGGTCTGCCGCCCGCCGTCTTCTCGCTCGTCCACGGCGGCGGCGCAACCGTCGGCATCGCGATGGTCAAGCACCCTGCCGTCGCCGCCGTCGGCTTCACCGGTTCCCACGCCGCCGGCCGCGCGCTCTTCGACGCCGCCGCCTCACGCCCGCACCCGATTCCCGTCTTCGCCGAGATGAGCAGCCTCAACCCGCTCTTCGCCCTCCCCGGCGCGCTCGCCGAACGCAGCGCCGCGCTCGCCTCGGGCCTGCTCGCGTCGTTCACCCTCGGCGTCGGCCAATTCTGCACCAAGCCCGGCCTCGTCTTCGCCGTGCGAGGCGCCGACACCGACGCCTTCCTGCAAAAACTCGCCGACCTCGTCCGCGCCGCCCCCTGCGGCACAATGCTCACCGGCGGCATCCGCGAGGCCTTTCTCGAGAACCGCGCCAAGGTCACACAGCTCCCCGGCGTCGCCCCGCTCGCCGCCGCCACCGCCTCCGCCGATGCGACCCGCACCGAGTCCCAGCCCGGCGTCGCCGTGACCTCCGCCGCCAATTTCCTCGCGCACCCTGCGCTCGCCACCGAGGCCTTCGGCCCCTTCACGCTCGTCGTGCTCGCCGACACCGCCGCCGAGTTCGCCGCCTGCGCCGCCGCGCTCGAGGGCCAACTCACCGCCACCGTCCACGGCAACGCCGCCGACCTCGCCGCCGCCGCCCCGCTGCTCGCCACGCTCGAACGCATCGCCGGCCGCGTCGTCGTCAACGGCTTCCCCACCGGCGTCGAAGTCTGCCCCGCGATGAACCACGGCGGCCCGTCGCCTGCGACGACCGACCCGCGCTTCACCTCCGTCGGCACGGCCGCGATCCTGCGTTTCGCCCGGCCCGTCTGCTACCAAGGTTTCCCCGACGAACTCCTTCCCGCCGCCCTCCGGCGCGCCAATCCCCTCGGTCTCCTCCGCCTCGTCGACGGCCAGCCCACGCGCGACGCCCGCTGAGGTTCGCTCCGGCGCCCCGGCGTCCCACCCTGGGTTCCTCACCCCGCCATCCGGCCGGCGTGCGCCCTCGCGCGGCGCGACCGCAGCGGTGCTGCGTCCTTGCCCGCGTTCGTCGCCGCCGCCTCGCGCCCGAAAACCGCCTTGCCGGCGCCGCCGCGCGCCGCGTTTACTCGCCGACTCGCGATGAATATCCTCGAAGACCTCCGCTGGCGCGGCCTCCTCGCCGACTGCACCGACCTCGACGCTCTCTCCCAGCGCATCGCCCAGGGCCCGGTGACGCTCTATTGCGGCTTCGATCCCACCGCCGACTCGCTCCACGTAGGCAACCTCGTCCCGCTCTTCGCCCTCCGCCGCTTCCAGCTTCAGGGCCATCACCCGATCGCCCTCGCCGGCGGCGCCACCGGCATGGTCGGCGATCCCTCCGGCAAATCCGCCGAGCGCAATCTGCAGACGCCCGAGCAGGTCGCCCACAACATCGCCTGCGTGAAGGCCCAACTCGTCAAATTCCTCGAGTTCGACGCCGCCAAAACGCCCGCCCACAACCCCGCCCGTCTCGTCAACAACCACGACTGGACCGGCCCCGTCACCTTCCTCGAATTCCTCCGCGACGTCGGCAAATACGTCACCGTCAATTCCATGATCGCCAAGGACTCCGTGCGATCCCGCATGGAGGACCGCGACGCCGGCATCAGTTTCACGGAGTTCAGCTACATGCTGCTCCAGGGTTTCGATTTCTACCACCTGCGCCACACCCTCGGCTGCGAACTCCAGATCGGTGCCACCGATCAGTGGGGCAACATCACCGTCGGCACCGAACTCACCCGCAAGAAACTCGGCGCCACCGTCTGGGGCCTCGTCTTTCCGCTCCTCACCAAGGCCGACGGCTCCAAATACGGCAAAACCGCCACCGGCACCGTCTGGCTCGATCCGAAGAAGACCAGCCCCTACCGCTTCTATCAGTTCTTCGTGAACGCCGATGACGCCGACGTCGTCAAGCTGCTCAAGACGCTCACCTTCCTCGGTCAGGACGAGATCGGCGCCCTCGAAACCGAACTCAAGGCCAACCCCGGCGCCCGCGCCGCGCAAAAGGCCCTCGCCCGCGAGATGACGCTCCTCGTCCACGGCGCCGACGCCCTCGCCGACGCCCAGCGCGCGAGCGAGATCATGTTCGGCGGCGGCCTCGACGGCATCAGCGAAGCCACCTTCAACGACGTGCTCGGCGAGGTCCCCACGATCTCGCTCCCGCGCCCCGCCGCGCCGTTCACCCTCATCGATGCGCTCGTCGCCGCAAAGCTCGCCCCGTCCAAGGGCCAGGCGCGCAAGGACATCGAAGGCGGCGGCATTTACCTCAACAACGCCCGCGCCGCCGACGTCGCCCGCACCATCGGCGACGCCGACATCCTCTTCGGTCGCCACGTGCTCCTGCGCAAAGGCAAACGCACCTACGCCGTCCTCACGCTCACGTGAGCGCCGTCTCCGCAGCCTGAGTTCGTCTCAAGGCCGACCGGACCGCGGCGTCGCTCCAACCGTAAACGCCAGCAGGCGGCGCTCCTCGGCGGTCTGCGGATACGGATGGTTCATCGCCAGCACGGGGATCGTGTCGCCCACCGCGTAGTTCGTGCGCACCAGGCTGTCGCTCACGATGATTTCCTGATCCTTCCACTTCACGACGTAGGCGCGGAACTTCGCCTTGCCGTCCGTCGCCGCGTAGACCTTCAGCACCGTGAGTTCGAGGCGCTCGGGCGCCATGCGCTCCCCGGTGGTGGCCGCGGCCGCTTCACTCGCCGCTGCCGGCGGCGTTTGCGCGCGGGTGGAAATTGAGCCGCCGGCCAGCAGCGCCGGCAGGCAGATGAGAGCAGGCAGTGTCTTCATGG